>NZ_JBQKLS010000007.1:0-127135 GCF_052116105.1 Oribacterium sp. Sow4_G1_1 | reverse complement strand
GTAAGACCCCTTGAAGACTACAAGGTTGATAGGGCTAAGCTGTAAGTGCTGCAAAGCATTCAGGTGATAGTTACTAATAGGTCGAGGGCTTATCCAATGTGCGCAAGACGAATGAAGCGTGGAGATTTACATCCACATTCACGAGTATGCGGCATCTACGACAGTAGATGTGCTGGTAGGTTTGATGTTTTATCTACAGAATAAACATATGAGCAGTATTCAGTGAATGTTCAGAACCATGGAGTTTTCCATGGTTCTTTTTTTGTTTCGATTTATGCAAAATGTGCTATTATTGAAGCGACTATATACGATTCCTGTATATATGAGGAGTACATGATGGATACAGATAATCTGAAAATCTACCTCGAAATCGCGCGGCTGAAGAATATCAGTGCTGCGGCGAAAAGTCTCAATATGACGCAGTCGACGGTGAGCCGCCGGCTCCAGATGCTGGAGGAGGAGATGGATACCCGCCTGGTGATACGAAACCGTGGCGTCGAAAACATCGCCTTGACACCCGCTGGTGAACAGCTGGTGCCGCTCTCAGCTCAGCTTCTCCGCATGGAGAAGGATATGCTGCAGCTCGGCCAGCACTCGAAGAAGAACCGTCTTCGGATATCCGTGCCGGACAGCATCATGTCCTATAAACTGAAGCCGTTTTTTCGCCGCCTGGTCGAGGAGTTCCGCGATTCGGGGATCACACTGATGATGTCGGACTCCATTCCGATCAGTGAGATGGTGCGGGACCGTCAGATCGACATCGGCATCACGAATAATATCGTTCCCTTCGCTGAACTCAAGAAGCATGAACTTTTCAGAGAAAGCTATGTGCTTGTGACGCACGAGAAGAAGGAACGTCGAGAGGGTGAAAAAGTTCATATGAAAATGCTGGATCCGGCTCATGAGGTGTATCATATTTTCTCGCAGGACTTCAATCGCTGGCATAACTACTGGATCCATCCGGGCAACGAAAAGGCACGTGTGAATCTCGCGCATGTCGCCATCGACTTTTTGACCGATGAAAAGGACTGGACGATTTTGCCGGAATCGGTTGCACAGACGCTGATTGAAGAACGGCGGGGAAATGACGATTTACATATGTATGCGTTGGCCCCGGATGTTCCAGAACGTGTCGCCATCGCGGTGACGAATCGGAATGCCGGACAGGAGACGGCACGCCTGACGGACGAGGTGATACGACTGCTCAAGCTGTGGCTGGCAGGGGAGGATGTGTAGACGGGCATGTACTGGTAGCGATGAATCTGGTACAGCTAAGTGCTTTCATCGTTTTCAGCATGAACGGTGATACTCCTATATGGAAGAAAGGCGATGCAGCATCGTGGCTGCAGAAAGGAAGGTAATATGGCAGAAGCTTTAAAGGAACGGAAAGACATGGATCCGGCATATCAGTGGGATCTGTCAAGCTTATATACGGATGATGCGGCATGGGAGACGGCGCTTCAGGGACTCGATGAGTGCATCACGAAAACGGCGGCGTTCGAGGGAACGCTGACGACGGCGGAGGCGATCCGCGCCTACTTCGATGCGAGTACCGAGCTCGGCGGTCAGCTGTCGGATGTTTTTTCGTATGCGTTTATGCGGAAGAGTGAGGACACGCGGCAGGAGGCGGCACAGAGTATGTACAGCCGCGCGTATGCGAAGTATGTGCAGGCGGAGACTGCGCTGAGCTTCGCAGAACCGGAGATACTGTCGCTGCCGGAGGAGACACTCCGGGCTTTTACAGAGGCAGAAGTGCTGAAGCCGTATCACTATCAGATGGTGAAGCTGCTTCGCCAGAAGCCGCATACCCTGAGCGCAGCGGAGGAGAAGCTGCTGGCAGGGCTCGGTGAAGTGATGGCGGTGCCGAAGAACGTAGCGGATAATCTGCAGGACGCGGACCTTCTCTTCGATGCGGTGAAGGACAGTGCAGGCGAGGAGCATGAGCTGAACGGTTCGAACTTCATCCTGCTGGAGACCTCCCAGGATCGAACCCTTCGTGAGAATGCGTTTCGTAGCTTCTACAAGAGCTACAAGAATCACATCCATACATTTGCAGCGGCGTATGCCGGCCAGGTAAAGGCGGATATCGCCGAGGCGGGGATGCGGCACTACGAGTCTGCGCAGGCGATGTATGCTTTCGGAGAAGGCGTTCCGACCACGGTTTGCGACCATCTCATCGCGGCGGTACATAAGTGGATGCCGCTCATGTATCGCTATGTGGCCCTTCGAAAGAAAATTCTCGGGGTATCCGAGCTTCACTACTATGATCTCTATGCGCCGCTCTCTGCAGGTGTGCAGCGCAGCTACAGCTATGAAGAGGCGCAGTCGATGATCCTGGACGCGATTCGTCCGCTCGGCGACGACTATCGCGCGACGGTCCAGCGTGGATTTCGGGAGCATTGGATCGATGTATATCCGAACCGGGGCAAGGAAGGTGGCGCGTACTCGAACAGCACCTACCGCTCGAAGCCGTACATCCTCACGAATTTCACCGGGACGCTCGACGCGGTGTCGACGATCGCGCATGAGATGGGCCACTCCATGCACAGCTACCTCTCGAACCACCACCAGCCGCAGCAGAGTGCCGACTATACCATCTTCGTCGCCGAGGTGGCATCGACGGTCAATGAAAACCTCCTGGTGGAAGATCTCCTCTCGCAGAGCGGTGATGACCAGGAGAAGATGGCGCTGTTGAATCAGTACCTCGAGGGCTTCAAGGGGACGGTGTACCGGCAGACGATGTTTGCTGAGTTTGAGAACCGAGCGCATGAGATGGCCGCGCGAGGGGAGGCGCTCCACGCGTCCTCGCTCAGTAAGCTCTATCGCGAGCTGATCGCGCAGTATTTCGGACCGGAGCTCGTGATCGACGAGGAGGTACAGTACGAGTGGGCACGGATTCCGCACTTCTATTCGCCGTTTTATGTTTATAAATATGCGACGAGCTACTCTGCTGCGGTGGCGATTTCTGACGCGCTGCTGCACGAGGGAGAAGCGGCGAGAAAGCGCTACCTCGCGTTCCTGTCGCTCGGTGGTTCGATGGATCCGCTCGAGGAGCTCCGCCATGCCGGGGTGGATTTCACGAGCCCGGCACCGGTGGAGGCCGCGCTTCGGAAGTTTGAAGAAGTGCTGGATGCGGCGGAGAAGCTGATCGCGGAGTGAGCGGCGAAGCGAGCTGCGTCTCGCGAAGATGTTAAGCTGTGCTCTCGGGACCTGTGTGGTCGATGGACAGAGGCAGCGATCATAAAATCGGGAATAGGATAAAACAGGCAGTACCGCTGAACACGGATGAGGAGACGGAAGTGTTCAGCGGTTTTTTAACGCAATTTCATCATAACCAGTACTGAAAAAGTTTTATTATTTCTAAAAATCATGTCAAATAATGCTTGCATAACTATGCGTCGATGGATAGAATAGTTTAAAGCTTTTATGTGGTGGTGGTTTAAAGCGTTTACATGTGGTTAACGACTTTGCACATCATATGAAAGCGAATAGGGGTAAAGAAAGAAGGAAACAGAAATGAAAAAAACACTAGCAGGATTATTCCTGAGCTGTGTGCTGGCAGCATCTCTCGTTGCATGTGGCGGATCAAAGGATTCCGCAGGCACAGCTCCATCCAGCAACCCTGCCTCTGCAGGTACAGAAACAGCGGCAGCTGCCACTGCTACGGGCGATAAGGTTGTACGTGTGGCGACGGTAGATCCACAGGTCGCACTCGACCCACAGCAGTATACGTACAGTATCGTCATGAAGATCACGGATAACGTGATGGAGTCGCTGCTGACGACCTCGAAAGAGGGTCTCGAGCCGACACTGCTGACTGCGATGCCGACGATTTCCGATGACAACTTGACCTACAGCTTCGAGCTGCTTCCGGATGTGAAGTTCCATGATGGAACCACACTGAAGGCATCGGATGTAAAGTATTCCTACGAGCGTCTGGTTAAAATGGCGAAGATGGCGACACTGCTCGAGAATGTCGAGGGCTATGAGGCATTCAGTAATGGTGAGGCTGATGAACTCTCCGGTATTCAGGTACAGGACGATACACATTTTACCATTAAGCTTAGCAAGCCATATGCACCGTTCCTTTCTGTTCTGTCAACTGCGTACTGTGCTATTTATCCAGAGGCTGCCTGTGAGGCTGCCGGAGATAACTGGGGTATGAGCACCCTGATCGGTACCGGTCCATTCAAGCTGGACAGCTACCAGACTGGTGTTGGTGTTACTCTTTCACGTTTTGATGATTATCATGGTGATGTTGCGAAGCTGTCTGGTGTGGATTATAAGTTCATCGAGGATGTAAATACACAGGTACTCGAGTTCCAGAAGGGCAATGTTGACTACGTAGATGTTGACCCGTCCATCTATCCGGTATACTCCAGCAATCCGGAGCTGAAGGATGAGATGCACGGCTTCCAGCCGATTGGTAACTATAGCCTGACCTTAAACTCAAAGACCTTCCCGGATCCGAAGGTAAGAGAAGCGATCGCACTCAGTGTCGATCGTAAGTCAATCTGTGACAGCATTCTGCATGGCACAGCAACGGTACCGACCTCCTACATCCCGTCCGGTATCCTCGGTCACGATGACAGCCTTCCAGAGTTCGAGTATAACCCGGAAAAGGCGAAGGAGCTTCTGGCGGAGGCTGGTTATCCGGATGGCATCGATCTTCGCGTAACTGTAAATACGAAGTATGCGGGCAATGTAGCCATCGCCACTGCATTTCAGCAGCAGGCGAAGCCGGCCGGCATCCGTGTAGAGGTAGAGCAGGTGGACTCTGCGGCATGGTCTGACATGAAGAAGAACGGTGGTGTAGACTGTGGTATTAGTAACTGGTATGTAGATTATACTGACCCGGAGAGCATGCTCTATCCGATGACAAAGACCGATACCAACTCCAGCTTCTGGCACAACGCTGAGTTCGATCAGCTCCTCGAGGATGGTATCGCAACGACCGATGATGCAAAGCGTCAGGAGATCTATGCGAAGGCAGAGCACATCATGACCAGAGAAGACTGGGCGACGACACCGCTGTATAACGAGACGAAGTTCTACTTATTAAACTCGAAGATCACTGGATTCCAGATGGATTTCACCTTCCGTATGTTCTGGAAGAACGCAGATATTCAGTAATGAAACGTTGATCGCACTTCGATGAAACTTCCGCAGAACATGCTGGAACGATGATCGAAGTCCATGAAAGTGAATTACATTTTTCAGAGAACAGGGGGCTGTGAATGTCTACAGTCCCTCTTTTCTCTTATATTTAGGAGAAAAAGCATGGTTTCTTATACGGGAAAACGTCTGCTGCAGACAGTCTTCGTACTGTTCGGCATCAGCTTGATCACGTTTATTCTTCTTCAGGTCGTACCGGGCGATCCGGTAGCCCTGATGCTTGAAAAACGTGCCGATCCTGAAACAATCGCCAAGGTACGCAGCCAGCTCGGTCTGGATCTGCCGTATCATGTGCAGTATCTGAATTTTATCAAGGGCGCGATTCATCTGGATTTCGGAACGTCCTACTTTACGAAGGAAGCAGTAACCGATGCACTCATCCGCAGCTTCAAGGTGACCGCGAAGCTCGCCTGCATGTCCTTCGTTTTTGCTGCCATCATCGGTATTCCGTGTGGCATTTTCGCAGCCGTACAGAGAGGCAAGGGCATCGACACCGTCGTTATGGTACTGGCGATGATCGGTGTCTCGGCACCGGCCTTCTGGGTAGCGATCATCTTACAGATCGCCTTCGGCTTAAAGCTCAACCTTCTCCCGATTTCCGGCTTCGATACGCCGGCGTCGTACATCCTTCCGAGTATCGCGCTGGGTGCACGTTACGCGGGAAGTATGGCGAGAATTACGAGAACCAGTATGCTCGAGGTGATGGGACAGGATTATATCCGTACCGCGAAGGCGAAGGGTGTCAGCCGCTGGTCCGTCGTTATGAAGCATGCGCTGAAAAATGCGATGATTCCGATCGTAACACTCGTCGGAACGGATTTCGGTTATATGCTGACCGGATCTATGCTGATTGAAAAGGTATTCTCCATTCCGGGCATCGGAAAGCTCGCGGTCGATGCAATGTCGAACCGTGATCTGCCTCTCCTGGAAGGTACAGTAATGTATATTGCATTTGTGTTCGTCATCGTCAATCTGATCGTCGATCTCTCCTATGCATTTCTGGACCCACGTATCCGTTATGGGAAAGGAGCGGCTTAAGCGATGGCAAAAAAAGTATTTGGATTTTTTAATAAACAGAAGCAGTTCGAACAGGACATCACCGAGGGCGGCATGCAGTACTCCAGCTTCTACGGGGATGCGCTGCACCGCTTAAAGAAGAATAAGATGGCGATGTTCTGCGCCGGTCTCTTACTGATTCTTATCCTGATCGCGATTCTGGCCCCACTGATCTCACCGTATGATCCGAACTATCAGGATTATAACGCGGTACTCGGAGAGCCATGTAAAGCGCATCTTTTCGGAACCGATGAGTACGGTCGTGATATTCTCTCACGTATCCTCTATGGTTCCAGAGTCTCCATCAGTATCGGTATCGTCGCACAGATCGTCGCATCGATCGTCGGCATCGCACTCGGATCCCTCGCCGGTTACTATGGTGGATGGCTCGACAATGTGATTTCCCGTGTGATGGAGATCTTCCAGGCCTTCCCGGATCTGATCTTCGCGATGGCCATCATGACCTTCATGGGCAAGGGCGTGCTGAACCTCTTCATCGCGCTCGGACTGCTCACCTGGGTACGTACTGCACGTATGATTCGTGCATCGGTTATGCAGCTGAAGGAAAAGGAGTATATCGAGGCGAGCCGCGCCTGTGGCGCATCGACCTACTGGATCATCATGAAGGGACTGGTTCCGAACTGTCTCTCCACGATCATCGTCCTGGTCACCCTGGGTATCCCGAATGCCATCATGTATGAGGCATCCCTGAGCTTCCTCGGTATCGGTATCCAGCCACCGACCCCATCCTGGGGCAACATGATCAGTGCCGCACAGACCTTCATCAGCTACCGTCCGGTATACAGCATCATGCCGGGTGTTGCGATCATGATCACGGTGATTGCATTTAACATTTTCGGCGATGGTCTGAGAGATGCACTGGACCCGAAGTTACGTGGATAGGAGGCATGAGAGATGGCAGATAAAATTTTACAGGTAAAGAATCTGAAAACCTACTTTCATACCGAGGCCGGCCTCGTAAAAGCGGTCAATGATGTTTCCTTCGATGTGGAGAAAGGAAAAACGCTGGGTATCGTAGGTGAGTCCGGCTGTGGAAAGAGTATGACTTCTCTTTCCATCATGCGACTGATCGAGAAGCCGGGGCAGATCGAGGGCGGCGAGATCCTCCTCGAGGGAAAAGATATCGTAAAGATGTCCGAGGATGAGATGCGTAAGATCCGCGGCAAGAAGATCGCGATGATTTTCCAGGAGCCGATGACCTCCCTGAATCCGGTGTTTACCATCGGACAGCAGCTCATCGAGGCACTTCTTCTGCATGAAAACATGACGAAGAAGGAAGCGAAGGAGCGTGCGATCGAGATGCTGAAGCTCGTGAAGATCCCGCTCGCAGAGCGTCGCTTCGACGAGTACCCGCATCAGCTTTCCGGTGGTATGCGTCAGCGTGTGATGATCGCGATGGCACTGTGCTGTAATCCGGAGCTCCTGATCTGTGACGAGCCGACCACGGCCCTCGATGTGACGATCCAGGCGCAGATCCTCGATCTGATCAATGAGCTGAAGGAGAAGACCGGTACCTCGGTTATGATGATCACCCATGATCTCGGTGTCATCGCCGAAGTGGCGGATGATGTCATGGTTATGTACGCCGGCCAGGTGGTCGAGAAGGCAAGCTGTGACCAGATCTTCGATCAGCCGATGCATCCGTATACCGATGGCCTGATGAAGTGTATTCCGAAGCTCGATGACGATGACACGAAGGAGCTGAGTGTCATCAAGGGTATGGTCCCAAGCTTCGACGATATGCCGGCGGGCTGCGCCTTCTGTCCGAGATGTCCGGAGGCACGCGAGATCTGTCGCTGTAAGATGCCGGAACTCGTGGATGTAGAAGGTCGTAAGGTACGTTGCTTCAAATATACGAAGGAGTGGGAGGAGAACGTCTGATGAGTGAAGTAAATGAGAAGACGCCGCTTCTGGAGGTACGGAATCTGCGTAAGCTGTTCCCGGGAAAGTCGTCCTTTTTCCAGAAGGATAAGGCCTGGATCAAGGCGGTGGATGGCGTATCCTTTACGCTGAATGCGAAGGAAACACTGGGCGTGGTCGGTGAGTCCGGCTGTGGCAAGTCCACGATGGGACGCTCCGTCCTTCGATTGATTGAACCGACGTCCGGTGATATCATCTATAGAGGAACAGATTTTTCGAAGGCCAGCGGTGCAGAGCTTCGAAAGCTGCGTTCAGAGATGCAGATCATCTTCCAGGATCCGTATGCATCACTGAACCCGCGTATGACGGTCGGTGAAGTCATCGCAGAGCCGCTGAAGATTCAGAAGCGTTATAAGACTGAGGCAGAAATCAGAGCACACGTGCTGAAGGTGATGGAAGTCGTCGGTCTGAATACGAAGTACTACAATCGTTATCCACACGAGTTTTCAGGTGGTCAGCGTCAGCGTATCGGCATCGCCCGTGCGATCGTGCTGAACCCGTCTCTGGTGGTGTGTGATGAGCCGGTTTCCGCGCTCGATGTATCGATTCAGTCACAGGTACTGAACCTGCTTCGTGAGCTGCAGGAATCGATGGGCATGGCCTACATCTTTATCTCTCATAATCTGAGTGTCATCAAGCACATCTCGGATCGTGTGATGGTTATGTATCTCGGTCATGTCGTGGAGCTCGCGGATAAGAAGGAGCTGTTTGACAATCCTTCTCACCCATATACACAGGCTCTGCTGTCGGCGATTCCGGTACCGGACCGCCATGCGAAACGAAAGAAGATTCTGCTTCAGGGCGATCTTCCGAGCCCGGCGAATCCACCATCTGGCTGTGTGTTCCATACACGCTGCTTCATGGCACAGGACATCTGTGCAGAGCAGAAGCCGGAGCTGAGAGATATCGGAAATGGACACTTATGTGCATGCCACTTCTGTGGCGGCGCATGTGCTCAGGCTGAGAAGTCTGAAGAAAATAAAGAGATTTTATGAAGAAAGGAAGGGTAATAGTATGAAAATCACGAACATCAGAACCTACAAGATGCAGGTTCCGCTGGTACGGCCGTTCCGCATCGCACTGGGGCTGATCACCCATGCTGAGAGCTGTCTCGTCGAGATCGAGACCGACGCCGGAATCCTCGGATATGGAGAGGGATCTCCGGGACCACTAATCACCGGTGAGAATCTGGCGGGTACGGTTGCGACGATCGAGAAGCTGAAGGCGGATCTGATCGGCATGGATCCATGTGATATCGAGGCGATCTATACCGTGATGAATCGTGCGGTAGCCCATGCCGGCACGGCGAAGGCTGCCATCGATCTGGCATGTCATGATATTATCGGTAAGTGTGCCGGTATGCCGCTCTATAAGGTACTCGGTGGTTATTCCGATGAAATCGTCACGGATATGACCGTCGGCATCGACGAGCCAGAGGTGATGGCCGCACAGGCGAAGGCACATGTGGAAGCCGGTTTCGATACCATCAAGACCAAGGTCGGCACAGATTTCGCAAGTGACCTTGCGAGAGTACGTGCGATTCGTGAGGCGGTCGGTGATGATGTGAAGATCCGTCTCGATGCAAACCAGGGATGGAAGGCGAAGGAGGCGGTCGAGCTGATCCGTCGTCTTGACGAGTACGATATCGAGCTCGTAGAGCAGCCGGTTCCGCGCTTCGATTTCGATGGACTGAAGTATGTCACTGCAAACAGCTCCGTACCGATCATGGCCGACGAGAGCTGCTGGGATTCGAAGGATGCACTCCGCCTCGTTTCCGAGCGTGCCGTGGATTTCATCAACATCAAGCTCATGAAGTGCGGTGGCCTCTATGAGGCGAAGAAGATCAATGCCATCGCCCAGGCAGCCGGTGTCGAAGTGATGCTCGGCTGCATGACAGAGGAGAGTGGTATCGCCATCAACGCTTCTGCTGCCCTCGGTGCGGCACTGAAGAACATCACGCGTGCAGATCTCGATGCAACCTTCTCACTGAAGCAGCTTCCGTTCGAGGGAGGACTTGCGGTGAAGGATACCTGTCATCTCGTGCTTTCTTCTGAGCCTGGTCTCGGAATCACAGGCCTTCATAAGGAGATGCTTTCATGAATCGAATGACAGAAAACGGCCGAAAGCAGCTCGAAGCGCTGGTTCATGAGGTGATGAAGGACGGGCAGGCACGCGGTATCGCGGTCGGGATCGTCGATTCAGACGGAAAGATCCAGTATGAGCAGTACTTCGGCTATCGTGATGAAGAAAAGAAGCTTCCGATCAACAGGGATACGATTTTCGGTATGGCCTCGGTGACGAAGTCCTTCACCGCACTTTCCATCATGCAGATGCAGATGGACGGACTTTTATCTGTCGATGATCCGGTTTCGAAGTATGTTCCGGAATTCACCAACAAGAATCAGAGCGCACCGGTCAAGCTGTGGCACCTTATGTGCCACAGCGGTGGCTTCTTCCCGCTGCCGCGTATCGTCATCGATAAGACGGCGCAGGAGATGCAGATCGAGGACTCCCTCGAGAATGAGCTGATCTATCGCGACGATTTCGCCGAGGAGGGCGTACGGCGCGTAGCCGAGCGCCTGGATGCACAGACGCAGTTCACCGGACGTCCGGGACAGCGCCTCAGCTACTGTAACGACGGTTTCGGCTTACTGTCCGATATCGTGCGTCGTCACGGAGGCTATGGCTCCTTCGCAGAGTACCTCGATCAGAAGATCCTGAAGCCGCTTGGTATGACGCGCAGTAACATCAGCTTCATCCGCAATACCCTCGATGAAAATGCAGCGACCCTGTACTCGCTGGAGAAGGATGGCTGGAGAGCGGACCGAGATTATCAGAATGATGCCTTCGTTCTGCATGGCGGTGGAGGCATGAAGTCTACGCTCGGAGATATGCTGAAGTATGCGACGATGTACCTGAATGAGGGTGCAGCCGCAGACGGAACGCGTATCATCGACCGCTATTCGATCCAGGAGATGGTGAAGCCGCGTCAGTTCATGAAGCCGGGCGTGTACTACGGCTATGGACTCGAGTGCAAGCAGGTGGAGGATCGCACGATCGTGGAGCATGGTGGAAGTCTTCCAGGTGTTTCCTCGAACTTCTCCTTCTGCCCGCAGGAAAATGTCGGCGTCGTGGTGCTTTGCAACACGATGGATGTTTCCGTAGCAGCGATCGCCGATGCAGCGATGCGCGTATACTTCGGCCTCGATGCAGAAGAACCGCTTCCGGAGCATGCGGAGCGTAGCTGGACGGAAGAAGAAGTCGCAGAGCTTGCCGGTGAGTATGTATCCGGTGAGGGTGACGCGTTCAGTCTGAAGGCAGAAAACGGCAGCTTATCCATGACGATGAATGGAAAGCCGACAGAGCTTCAGTCGGTATATGCATGGCAGGGTATGGTACGAAAGAAGTATGCAGATATCTACCTGACCGCCATCCGTGATGAGGAAGGTCATGTCTATGCCGCACATTACGGCAGCCGTATCTTCCCGAAGATGTAAATTATAAGAGTTTAACGGAGGCACGCGTTCCCAGTGAACGTGTGCCTTTGTTATTTCGTGAGAAATGCAAAAGCGCATCGCTGGTTGACGGTCTGTTTTTGCAAGTGTCGTAAAAATGTCGTAAATGAAAATCAGCGCATGAAAAAAGCCGGGAATGAAATCATTCCCGACCGGATGGAGAGTACAGGACTCGAACCTGCGACCCCTTGCGTGTGATGCAAATGCTCTACCAGCTGAGCTAACCCTCCAAACAAACATGATTTTAGCACGCTGAAATCAAAAAACAAGCAGTTCCGTAGTCGATTGCTGGTTTTTTTATGCGCGATACGGTATAATACCTTCACTATGATTTTAAATATTGCAAACCTTAATAAGACATACGTTGGAAAACAGATTTTAAAGGGCGTCACCTTTCATATCGAGGACAAGGAAAAAGCGGCGATTGTCGGGATCAATGGATCCGGCAAGACGACGCTTATTAAGTGTATTCTGGGCGAGGAGGAGCCGGATGACTCCGAGACGGTAATCGCTCTTTCGAAGGGAAAGAAAATCGGTTATCTCGCGCAGCAGCACGCCGATATGCCGGGGGCAGAAGAAGATATCCCGACGGATTTCACGGATGCGAAGGCCCTCGCGATGAAACAGGAGATCGAGGCCTTCGGTGATGATTTCGATACCCTGTCCGGAGGTCAGAAGACCCGGAAGCGCCTCGAGGAGATCCTCCTCACGAAGCCGGACCTGCTCATCCTCGATGAGCCGACGAACCACCTCGATATCGAGTCGATTCAGTGGCTTGAAAAGGTGCTGAAGCGCTACGACGGTGCGGTTCTGCTCGTCTCCCATGACCGGTACTTCCTCGATCATGTCGTGACGAAGATTATCGACCTCGATAACGGAAGAGCCCGCATGTACCGCGGCAACTACTCCGAGTATGCCGAGAAGAAAAAACAGATCCGGGATGCGGAGCTGAAGGCCTACTATAATCAGCAGGCGGACATCGCGCACCAGCAGGCGGTCATCGATAAGCTGAAGCAGTTTAACCGCGAGAAGTCCATCAAGCGCGCGGAGTCCCGTGAGAAGGCTCTCGCAAAGGTGGAGCTTCTCGATAAGCCGGAGGAGCTCGATAATGAGATGCGGTTAGCATTGACCCCGCATCTCCAGTCTGGAAACGATGTGCTGTCCGTGAAGGAGCTCAGTAAGTCCTTCGGCGAGAAGACGCTGTTCTCGAACATTTCCTTCGAAATCAAGCGGGGTGAGCATGTTGCGGTGATCGGTGCGAACGGTACCGGTAAGACCACGCTCCTCAAGATTCTGAACGAGCAGGAGCCGGCGTCGACCGGCAGCTTCAAACTCGGTACGAATGTCGAGATCGGTTACTACGATCAGGAGCATGCCGTGCTCCATATGGAGAAGACCATCTTTGACGAGATTCAGGACGACTATCCGTACCTGAACGATACGAAGGTGCGGAACGTTCTGGCAGCCTTCCTCTTCCGTGGAGACGACGTATATAAGCGCATCGGCGATCTCTCCGGCGGCGAGCAGGGCCGTGTATCTCTCGCGAAGCTGATGCTCAGTAACGCGAACTTCCTCATCCTCGATGAGCCGACGAACCATCTGGATATCCAGGGCCGTGAGGTGCTGGAGGACGCGATCCGGAACTACGAGGGCACCGTGCTCTACGTGTCCCACGACCGGTACTTCATCAACAAGACCGCGACCCGTATCCTCGAGCTCTTCGAGAACCGCTTCGATAACTACATCGGCGACTACGATTACTACCTCGAGAAGAAGGAGGATGTCCGGAAGTACGGTGGCTCTGTACTGGATGTCAATGCAAACAGCCAGAAGCCACGTACCTCCGCGGTACCGAATCCTGAAATCAAGTCGGAGCAGAAGACCGACTGGGAGCTGCAGAAGGAGTATAAGAAGAATCTTCAGAAGCTGCAGCGCGATCTGAAGTCGACGGAAGAAGAGATTCAGAAGCTCGAGGCCCGCAACGAGGAGCTGGACGATGACTATATGAATCCGGACATCGCTGCCGACGTCGGACGCCTCATGGAGCTTCATAAGGAGCATGAGAAAAATGATGCCCGCCTCGGGGATCTCTATGAAAACTGGGAGACCATCTCGGAACAGCTGGAAGAGCTGAAGCAGCAGGAACCGGGGAATTAAATACATGAAATAAAACAGGAGACGATGGCCGATGCCATCGTCTCCTGTTTTTATGTCATATATTTATCCGATCATCAGCGATCCGACGACGATGCCGAGGTAGGTGCCGACGACATAGCCGAAGGTACCGACGAGCATGCACGGGCCGACAAGCTTATTCCAGCCCTGAGCGATCGCCATACCGGCTGCGGTGGTCGGGCCACCGATGTTGGCATTGGATGCAAGGATGATCTCCTCGAGGGAGCCACCGATGAGCTTACCGCCGATGAAGCAGAAGAGCATGTTGACGATCACCATCAGGAGGCAGAAGACGAGAAGCAGCGGTGCCTGCTGGATGATGAGCGGGATCGATGCCGGCACACCGATGACGAAGAAGAACAGGTAGATGAGGTAGGTCCCCAGCTCCTGCGCGCCATGCATGGCCTCCGCCTTTTCCGGAAGAACGGTGGCGAACAGCATCGCGACGGTCGTGATCCATACATACTGGCTGCCGAAGAAGGTGTTCAGCATATTGAGGAACCAGTTTCCGGTCGGAATCGCTGTAGAGAGCACACCGGCGATGGCCTTTGAAATCGTCACGACGATGATAGAGAAGGCGAAGTCGATCGCGATATCCCGAAGAGAAATTTCCTTCCGTCCCCAGTACTTCGCAGCGAGGGTCTTGCCCTCCTCGGCGTCTGTACCATGCGCGAGGACGTGATCGATGTGCGGATGCGGATAGTGCTTTCGGAGCCATGCGTTGCCTGCAAACGCGATGAGGATCATGAAGTAGATCGCCATATTCAGATTATCGGCGACGGTCGCCGCAGAAATCAGGGTCTGGTCCACATGGAAGGCGTCGGCGAGGGCCGTGAAGTTGACACCGCCGCCGATGTAGGAACCGGTCATCATCGCTGCCACATATGGAAGATTCGGGATGAACTTCCCGAGGATGAGGACGCCGAGCACTGCGCCGGCCACCGTGCCGAGGGCACCGATCAGGAAGATGCCGAGCATCCGTCCCGTTTCCTTCCAGATCTTCGACAGGTTCACCTGCAGAAGCAGCAGCGGAATCGCCATCGGCACCGCGAAGCCCCAGACCACATCATCGAAGATCGGCGCGCTCGCCGGGATGATCTTCAGGTTCGTGAGCAGCAGTGCACAGATCAGGGCAATGATGGCACCGCTGATCTTACTGGCCCATGCGTAGGTCTGCTCCATCCAGATGGAAAATGCGACCACCAGCACCATGATGCTCATCAGCACCCAGGTGTTATCTGCGGAAATGAGTGTGTTCATCGTGTTATCTCCTAAGCTATAAATTTCACGTAAGAATCATGATGTTTCTCATTATATCGCAGGCGGAATCATGCGTAAAATGATGATTCTATCTATTAATTATGCAGAATGGCTTAATTTTTATGGTACAATGAAATCATACTGAAAACTTGATCTGCAAAGGTGCATCTGCGTTCACATCGCATGATATCCACCAGCGCAGACATGACGATGGAAGATGGAGGAAATCATATGCTGCCATTTGTTTATTATGCACCGACGAAGGTGGTGTTTGGTCCGGATACGGCAAGTGAAACCGGAAAGCTTGTGAAGGAGCAGGGCGCGACGAAGGTCCTGATCCACTATGGAAGTGAGCGTGTGAAGAAGTCTGGGCTCGTACCGATGATCGAGCAGCAGCTCGCGGAAGCGGGCATCGGCTATGTCGAGCTCGGCGGTGTCGTACCGAACCCTCATCTCAGTAAGGTCTACGAGGGCATCGAGCTCTGTCGGAAGGAGGGCGTCGACTTCATCCTTTCCGTCGGTGGCGGTTCTGTCATCGACTCCGCGAAGGCCATCGGCTACGGACTTGCGGATGAGACCGCAGGTGATGTCTGGGATTTCTATGATTTCAAGCGCCAGGCGAGCGCATGCACCCCGCAGGGTGTGGTACTGACGATTGCGGCGACCGGCTCCGAGATGTCAAATTCTTCCGTCATCACAAAAATGACGGAAGAGGGTGGCATCAAGCGTTCCTACAACACGAATCTCGCGCGTCCACGCTTCGCTATCATGGACCCGAAGCTCACGATGACTCTGCCGGAGTACCAGACCATGTCCGGTGCGGCTGACATCTGTATGCACACGATGGAGCGCTACTTCAACAACGGCGGCTCCATGGAGCTGACGGATGCGATTGCCGAGGGCCTGCTTCGCACCGTGATGGCCAATGCACACATCATGATGTCGGATCCGACAAACTACGACGCGCGCGCAGAAATCATGTGGGCCTCCTCCCTCAGCCATAACGGCCTGACCGGCTGTGGCACGGATGGTGGCGACTGGTCCTGCCATCGCCTCGAGCATGAGCTCGGCGGACTCTATGATGTCGCACACGGCGCCGGTCTCGCGGCCATCTGGGGCACCTGGGCACGCTACGTGTATAAGTATAATCCGGCCCGCTTCGCAAAGTTCGGTGTCAATGTACTCGGTGTCGAGGCAGGAGCAGACGACGAAGAGACCGCACTCCGTGGCATCGTAGCGATGGAAGATTTCTTCCGTTCGATTCATATGCCGACGAACCTTCGTGAGCTCGGTGTAAACCCGACCGACGAAGAGTATAAACTCCTCGCAGAAGGTTGCTTTAAGGCCACGAATGGAGGCATCGGTTCGATTCTTAGACTGAAGCTCGAGGATATGGAGAAGATTTACCGACTGGCATATTAAAAAAGATGTATCGAAAAAGAGCCCGCGTCAGCGACTGCTGATGCAGGCTCTTTATTAAGTGCGTCTGGCGGCGCACGATTTTTTCTTACTTTCCATGCTCCCAGTAATCATCGACCAGCTGGATGAAATCCTTAGCAGCTTTGCTGAGATAAGTGTTCTTCTGGTAGCTAACACAGACCTTCCAGCTCGGATGTGTCGTGAGACTATAGAAGCGGACCCCTTCCGGCTGCTTTTTTACATAGTGGTATGGAATGAGGGCACAGGCCATCTTCGCACTGACCATGGATAGAATCGTTGCGTTATTCGAAGTTTCAAACAGAACCGTCGGGCTGAAGCCGGCATCATGAAAAATCTGATCCACGGTTTTACGAATCGTCGATTCCTTATACATCATCACGAACGGCTCGTAACGGAACAGCGAGAGAGGAACCTCCGGATACTGTGCATCTGTCTGCAGATATTCATCCGGGAGCGGATACTGCTCAGGTAGAGCCAGAAAGATTTCTTCATCGAACATATCGATGTACTCGTCGTTGGTTTTCTGCTGTTCGGAGATCGTGACGAAGCCGATATCCAGTTCACCTTTGTGGATTGCTTCCTGCTGCTTTCGTACACTGAGTTCGCGTGGTTCGATCGTAAAATCCGGATACATGTCATGAAACTTCGGATAGACATATGGAAACATATCGGAGCCCCGCCCCGGTGTCATGCCGACAGAGAGAAAGCCACGATGGGTGTCAGCCATATCGGCGATCAGCGTGTAGGTTTTCTGCTTGATGCGGAGCATCTCACGCGCATTTTCGACATAGACATTGCCCTCCGGGGTCAGTGTCTAGTCTGATTTGTTGCGTACGAACAGCGGAGCGCCCAGCTCCTTCTCGAGCTTCTGAAGCTGCTGAGAGAGAGCAGACTGCGTGATGAAGAGCTTCTCTGCAGCACGGGTGATGGATCCCTCATCGGCGATTTTAATGATGTATTCGATCTGTTTTGTATCCATAAATAGTAAACCTACGGTGTTAGGAAAACTAATCCTGCATTTATATTAATTAATTTTACTAACATATTTTAACGCAATATAATGAGCATATCAAGTGAATGAGCAATCGCTTTTAACCAAAGTAAGGAGGAAAAAGCATGGCAAATAGATTATGCATTCAAATCACCGAGCGTGATAACGTCGCCATCGCCATCCATGATGTGCCGAAGGGTACCGAAGTCATGCCGGGCGTGGTCACCGTGGAAGACATCCCACAGGCACATAAGATCGCGCTGAAGGCACTTCCGAAGGGATCCGAAGTCATTCGCTACGGTGTGGTGCTCGGCACGACCGCAGAGGATATCCCGGTCGGCGGCTGGATCAATGAGAAGAACCTCATCATGGCACCGGCACCGGATCTCGATCAGATGGAATTTGCGACGAACATCCGCACGGACCTTCCGAAGCCGAAGCGGACGACCTGGATGGGCTATCGTAATCCGAACGGTGGTTACGCCGGCACCCGGAACATCCTCGGCATCAACACGACCGTGCAGTGTGTTGCGGGTGTGCTCAATGTTGCCATCCAGCGCATCAAGCGGGAGATCCTGCCGAAGTATCCGAACGTAGATGACGTCGTCGCCATCAATCATCCATATGGCTGCGGTGTCGCCATCGATGCACCGGATGCCTACATTCCGCAGAAGATCATCCGCAACATCGCAACCCATCCGAATTTCGGCGGCGTATTTATGCTGGTTGGTTTAGGCTGTGAGAAGTTTACCGTCGACCGTTTCTGCGAGTGGTGGCCGGAGCTGAATAACGAGGACAATGTCATCGTCCTTCAGAACTATAAGGGATACCAGGCCATGATGGATGCCATCTGCGAGATGGCAGAAAAGAAGCTGCGGATTCTGAACGAGCGGAAGAGGGAGGAACTGCCCCTGTCCGACCTGCTCGTCGGCATGCAGTGCGGTGGTTCGGATGCATTCTCCGGTATCACCGCGAATCCGACAGCCGGTTATGCCGCCGATCTCCTCGTTTCCGGGGGCGGAACCGCGATGTTCTCCGAGGTAACCGAGGTGCGTGATGGTGTACAGTTCATCGCCCATCGCTGCATCAACGAAGAGGTAGGGAAGCGTCTCGTGGAAGAGATGAAGTGGTACGATAATTACCTGAAGAAGGGTGGTGTCGACCGTGGTGCGAACACTACACCAGGGAATAAGAAGGGTGGCCTCTCGAACATCATCGAGAAGTCCATGGGCTCCATCGCAAAGTCGGGCTCGTCCCCAATCGTTGAAGTTCTGTCCCCTGGCGACAAGCCGACGAAGCACGGCGAAATCTTCGCAGCGACACCAGCCTCTGACCTCGTCTGCGGACCGTCTCAGCTCGCCTCCGGCATGGGCCTCGAAGTATTCATGACCGGACGTGGCACACCATACGGACTCGCCGCAGCACCAGTGATCAAGCTCTGCTCCAGAAACGAAATGAAGGAACAGTGGCCGGATATCATCGACTTCAACGCAGGCCCGGCTGCCGTCGGCGACCGCACCATCGCAGAACAGGGCGAAGAACTCTTTGACTTCATCCTCGACGTCGCCTCCGGCATCAAAAAGCCATACACCGAACAGTACGGCTTCGCCAACGACCTCTGCGTATTTAACCCCGCGCCGATCACGTGAGATAAGCACTGGTTTTATTCACTACCTTAATTCGTTTGCACCGGTGCCAGGTGCTCAGCCCAGTACGCGCGTACCATGGCGATGAAATCCTTTGCGGCGTCGGTGAGGTACGCACCTTTACGGTAGGTGATACAGAGATCCCAGGTCGGGTGATTCGGTAATACGAAGCATCCGATCTTGGGATTTTTTTCGTCTGCGTAGTAGCGCGGTACGATTGCGCAGCAGAGACTGGCTTCCACCAGGGTCGGAAGACTGGCGGTCGAGTTTGTTTCCATGAGGATCGTCGGCTCGAAGCCGGCATTCCGAAAGATATCATCGGTGATCTGGCGAGTGGTCGATGCGTGGGAGAGTACCACGAAAGGCTCGTACTGCAGGTCCCTCAGATTGATGATCGGAAGCTCCGAACCACGGAAGGAGTAGCGATCGCAGAGTGGATGCTTTTTCGGCACCAGGACACACATCTCCTCAGAGCCGATCGTCAGGTAGTCGTCGGTCGTCCGCTGATCCTCCCGCAGGGTGACGAAGCCGAGGTCGATGTTCCCGACTTTCAGCTCCTGCTGCAGATTCGTCACACTCATTTCCTGTGGACTGATGCGCAGTTCACTATATTTGTCGTGGAGTGCAGGATAGATCTGTGTGAACATGCGAATGCCGCGATTGGTCGTCAGACCGATCTTCAGCTCGGATTTTCCGGAGTGCGTGATATTGTAGATTTTCTTATAGGTATCCTGCTTGATCAGGAGGGCTTTGCGGGCTCCCTGCAGATAGGCTTCCCCGGCTTCGGTCGGGTGCCAGTCGGTGCGGGAGCGCACGAAGAGCTGTGTGCCTAACTCCTTTTCCAGCTTGAGAAGCTGTTGATTCAGGGCCGACTGGGAGATGAAGAGATTCTTTGCGGCTTTCGTGATGTTATTCTCCTTCGCGATTTCAACCATATATTCGCATTCCCGGAAATCCATGCGTTCCTCCTTAGATGAAATATTCATTACATATCGATGATTCAACGTAAGTTTTCCTAATGCTATCATAAGCAAAACTAAAAGTAAAACTTATTAAAACACATGAAAACAATAAGTTATGCTTAGTATACCATAAGAGTTACGAGCTTTACTAAAAAATCTATGAATTTTATACTTTCCATATAAGAAGTACAGAAACCATCGATCATTACAGCGAAGAGCTGCAGATTATGTAAGCATTTGATCCTGCAGAGGCGCTGTACATAAGATGTATATGTCATGATTCATGAAGGAGGAAAAACATGATTCCAGTAGTAGAAAAGATGGAAGTATTCCCGGTTGCCGGCTTCGATTCCATGGAGCTGAACCTTTCCGGTGCGCATGCACCATACTTCACCAGAAACATCGTCATCCTGACCGATTCAAACGGTGTAGAGGGTATCGGCGAGGTTCCTGGCGGTCAGAAGATCACAAACGCACTGGAGGCGGTAAAGGATCTCGTCATCGGCACGAAGATTTCAGATTATAAGAATACCTTAAATCGTGTACGTGCATGGCTCGATGCAAACATCAAGGATGATGTCAGAGGACTTCAGACCTTCGACCTTCGTACCGGTGTACATGTTGTAACGGCGATCGAAGCTCCGCTTCTCGACCTGATGGGTAAGTTCCTCGAGGTTCCAGCTGCTTCCCTCATGGGTGATGGTCTTCAGAGAACATCGGTACGTTTCCTTTCCTATCTCTTCTATGTCGGTGATCGTAAGAAGACCACGCTTCCATACATGGATGAGTCCGACTCGGACTGTGAGTGGTACAGACTTCGTAACGAAGAAGCGATGGACCCGGAGCACATCGTCGCACTTGCGAAGGCAACGGCGGAGAAGTACGGCTTCGAGGATTTCAAGCTGAAGGGCGGCGTTTTCGAGCCGGAAGAGGAGTATAAGGCCGTCGCTGCCATCAAGAAGGCATTCCCGAATGCACGTGTCGATCTCGATCCGAACGGCTGCTGGTCTCTTGAGAAGTCCCTCGAGATGGCACCGAAGTTTAAGGAAATCCTGGCATACATCGAGGATCCATGCGGCGCAGAGAATGGTTTCTCCGGCCGTGAGGTGATGGCGGAGTTCCGTCAGGAGTCCGGCATGTTTACCGCCACCAACATGATCGATACCGACTGGCGTCAGATGCGTCACTGCATCGAGCTGAAGGCGGTCGATATTCCGCTGGCAGATCCGCACTTCTGGACCATGGAGGGTTCGGTACGTGTCGGTCAGCTGTGCAACGACTTCGGTCTGATGTGGGGCTGCCACTCCAACAACCACTTCGATATTTCCCTCGCGATGGTTGCACAGTGTGCCGCTGCCATCCCTGGCCGCATGAACGGTATCGATACGCACTGGATCTGGCAGGAGGGTAGAAACCGTCTGACGAAGAACCCGATGCAGATCGAGGGTGGATGCATTCATAACATCGATAAGATGGTGGGTCTCGGTGTCGAGGTCGATCGTGAGCAGATCATGAAGGCAAACAAGCTCTATATGGATAACTGCCTCGGTGCACGTGATGATGCCATCGGCATGCAGTTTCTGGTGCCGAACTGGAAGTTTGATAACAAGCGTCCGTGTATGGTTCGTTAATGTGATGCTGGTACTGCTGATATTCGTGTCGGGAGTACCAGCATTTATAATCAGGTGCTCCCTCTAAAGCGGATACAGGAATCTACGATTCCTGTATCCGCTTTAGAGGGAGCGTTTTACTGTCTGAAAGCGGATGCAGGAACTGAATTCCAGCAGGACGTAAACATGTAATTATTAATGAAAGTATACGTTTATAAATTAACGTAAGTTTTTCTAATGCTTTCATAAGCAAAACCGAAAGCAAAACTTATTGCCATGCGGCAGTTTGATAAGTTTTGCTTAATCTGGCATTAGAGTTACGAGCTTTACGAACGATATTGTGAATTTTATACTAAGCACAGCAAAGAAACACGAGATGAGTTGTGGAGTTTAAATTTTATAGGCGGGGGCCTATGGAAGATAGATCTCTGTATTGCACAGAGGAGTGTCCGGGGACGGACAGGAAAGGGGGAACTTCAATGTTCTTAAAGAAATATGGCGACATGATCGTCGGCATCTTCTACGCAGCATTAGGAATCGCACTGATCGTCGGTGCCGGAAAACTGCCGAAGTCGAAGGTGATGGAAATCGGTCCGGATTTTATGCCACGTCTGGTAGGCATCATCATCCTGGTACTGGCACTTCTGCTTCTGCTCTGGACTGTCAAGGGACTGAAGAAGCATGTCACTGAGGTGGAAGCATCCGACTACAAGGATACCGCTGATTATAAGCGAGTGCTCGGCAGTCTGGTAGCCTCTATCGTGTATGTCAACGTACTGAGCCCAATCGGTTTTATCATCAGTACACTGGTTTATCTGTTTATTCAGATCACGATCCTCGCGCCGGATGCACATCGTACGAAAAAGGATCTGATCCAGTATCTGGTCATCGATGTTGTATTTACATTTATCGTCTACTTCCTGTTCCGCTACGGATTCAAGATCGTCCTTCCGGCAGGAATCTTCGCACTGTAATAAAGGAGGAAACAGAATGAACGCATTAGCACAGTTAGGTGCCGGCATCGTTTCAGTTTGCCAGCCGGTTTCCTTACTTTTTATGATCGCCGGTGTGGCAATCGGCATCATCTTCGGATCGATTCCTGGTCTTTCCGCATCCATGGCCGTCGCCCTGATGCTCCCGCTGACCTTCAGCATGGAAGCCTCCCTCGGTATGAACACCCTGGTTGCTGTTTACATCGGAGGTATCTCCGGCGGACTGATCTCCGCGATCCTCCTCAACATGCCGGGTACCGCTTCTTCCATCGCGACCACCTTTGATGGCTACCCGATGGCGCAGAAGGGTGAAGCGATGAAGGCACTTGGTGTCGGCATCGTCTTCTCCTTCCTCGGATCACTGCTTTCGTTCTTTATCCTGTCCTTCTTCGCACCGATGCTTGCAGATGTTGCGCTGAAGTTCACTCCGGTTGAGAACTTCGGTATCTGCTTTTTCGCTCTTACGATGGTGGCGATCCTCTCCTCAGGAAATATGATCAAGGGTCTCCTCGCAGGCCTCTTCGGACTGGTGTTCTGCTTCATCGGTATGGCACCAATCGACGGTACGGCACGTTTTACCTTCGGCAATGCGAATCTTCTTGCCGGCTTCAACCAGCTGACCACTCTCATCGGTATCTTTGCTGTCGCAGATATTCTGAAGTCCGCAGAGGAGATGAATGCGAAGGGTGTACAGACCATCCCGACCTCAAAGGTGAAGGGCTTCGGCTTCTCCATGAAGGAGTTCGTTTCCTGGCTTCCGGGTGCACTGAGAGCAGCCCTCATCGGAACCGGCATCGGTATCCTTCCGGGTATCGGCGGTTCCACCTCCGGTATGCTGTCTTACGTAACCGCAAAGAACATGAGCAAGCATCCGGAAACCTTCGGTACAGGTGATCCGGAAGGTATCGTTGCAACCGAGTGTGCGAACAATGCAACGATCGGTGGTGCGATGATTCCGCTTCTCGTTCTCGGTATCCCGGGCGACGGTGTTACCGCGATGATGCTTGGCGGCTTCTTGATTCACGGCCTGTCCGCCGGTCCGCTCCTCTTCGTAAAGAACGCCGACGTCGTATACGGCATCTTCGCTGCATGTATGGTATGTGACCTTATCATGCTGATCGTTGAGTGGACATGTATCAAGGGCTTCGTACAGATTCTGAAGGTTCCGAAGCACATTCTGATGCCATTGATCCTCGTACTCTGCGCAGTCGGTGCATATGCAACCAACAACCGTGTCTTCGATGTGCAGTCCATCATCGTCTTCGGTGTGGTCGGCTACATCTATCACAAGCTTAGTCTTCCGACGACACCGTTCGTCCTTTGCTTCCTGGTCGGCTCGATGACGGAGACCTACCTCCGTCGAGGCATCATGAGCTACAAGAGCTTCGGCGCATTCTTCACACATCCGATCTTCGATGTATTCTTCTTCATCGCCTGCGGCGTTCTCCTCTGGTCTATGTTTAAGGAGATCAAGCACGGTGGCAAGAAAGTCGATGACTAAGTGAAAACAAAAACTGTACTAAACTTCCGCGAGACGGAAGAAGTAATAAATCATGGGCGCCGGGGGGCGCCCCGAAAAAGGAGAAAAACTATGAAAAAAAGAATCTTATCCGCACTTCTTGCAGGTAGCATGGCACTCGGCCTCGCTGCATGTGGCTCTTCCTCAACCGGTAGCACCACCGCTGCTGCACCAGCAGAGACGAAGGCTGCAGAGAGCGCTGCATCCGGAGATGCGGCTGAAAGCACCACCGCAGCTGCAAACACCACCGCAGGTGACTGGCAGCCATCCGGTCCGATTTCTCTGGTTCTTCCGGCAGGTGCAGGTGGAGACACCGACCTTTCCGCTCGTATCTTCGCACAGTATGCGAAGGAAGCAACCGGCGTTGACTTCGTCGTTGTAAATGCAAGTGGTGCATCCGGATCCGTTGCTGCAAATCAGGTTCTGTCCGCAGCCAACGATGGCCAGACCGTTCTGTATGGTCACAACCTCGTAAATGTGGCTAGTGTTGCCGGCATCACCGATTATGACTACACCGCATTTACACTCGGACCAACCTTCGCAAAGAATGATGCACAGGGTCTCTATGTAAATCCGGATAAGTATAAGGACCTCAATGAGTTCATCGAGGCTGCCAAGGCAAATCCTGGTCAGCTGAAGGCTTGTACCGAGGTGGGTGCATATACCTACTACGAGCTCCTCAAGTTTGAGCAGGTAGCTGGTATCGATCTCGACCTCGTAGACGTAGGATCTAACTCTGATAAGGTAACGGCGATGCTTTCCGGTCAGGTAGATATGATGCCGGGTGCATTCGTAAATACCAAGGATTATCTTGATGCAGGTCAGTTTGTATGTGTAGGTATCCCTACAGAAGAGAGATCCGCACTGATGCCGGATGTTCCGACACTGAAGGAGCAGGGCATTGACATCGTTTACCCTGACCTTGACTACTCTTTCTACTTCCCGGCTGGAACCGATGATGCTGTCATCGCATGGTTTGAGAACACCACCAAGGCTGTTACGGAGAACGAGAAGTGCCAGGAAGACCTCAAGAACATGGAGATCAATCCGTACTATCTCTCTGCTGCAGATTCTGTAGAGAACGATAAGAACTACCTTGCAACCTTCAAGGAGATTGCTGAGTCTGTTGAAAAGTAAAAACGTAATCTTCTCCATATAACTTCCTTTAGCCCGGTTCCGGCAGTCTGCCGGAACCGGAATTTAAAAGAATCAGAGATCATCGGATGAGGAATCATATGGTGATCTATGACCCTTTTACATCATCTATATACAGGGCATCACGGGAAACCCCGCGTTTTCAGCCGGCACTCCCTGCGTGCTCATCACAGGAAAGAGGTACTTATGGCAGTCAGAAAAACGCAGGATCAGTACGTACAGGAGCTGGTGCAGGAGAACAAGCGCATTCATTACATGGCGTATGCGCTGATCGTTCTGCTCATCGCCGTCATCGTGGTTTCCGTCTTAAAGCAGTTTATGCTCACCTCCATCCTTCTGGTGGTCGCCATCCTGTATCAGATTTTCGTCGTACGAAAGCAGCAGCGCGCCTATCTTAAAAAGTGTGAAAACACGAATCTCGAGCTGAGCACACTGAAGGATTTCAGCGATACCGAAATCGAAGAAAAGGGAACGCAGCTTTCCGAGCAGGATCTGGAAGCCGCCGGACTTCTGCCGTTTGTGCCGAAGACCGCGAGCTTTTTCAAATCCATTCATGGAACGAAGGGAAAGCTCGAGATCCGCTCGACGGACTGCTCCGTCGCACAGCACCAGCATGAAAAGGGCGTTGCCGCTGACATCAATACCGGCAACTGGATCCGTATTCGACTCCCGAAATCCACCGGACTGAATGTACGCATCCTTGAGGATGGCGTGTTCCCGGTAGAATTTCAGACAGACTTCTATAAAAAACAGCAGCTTGACGAAGCAGCACGTCCGGAGGGCGTCCCTTCGTCGATGCATCTCTATACCGCTGATCAGGACGCGAAGCTTCCGAGCAGTGCCTTCCTACAGAAGCTTCGCGCCTTTTCAGAATATACACCTGGAAAAATCTCCGTAAGCATCGAGGATGATGTTCTCGACGTCTATATCCGAAATCGCTTTTTAAGCGCCGGTTTTTCTGTTCGCGAAGCGGTTACGAAGCAGGAACTCACGAGAGATCCATATCCGGAGCTCCATCACGTTCTCGAGCTCGTCTCATTTTTAATTCGATAATTTCAGTAGCTTCGCTGCTGCTTTTATAAGCACCTTTACTGCAGAAAAGGTGAGCATACGATTTGTGTTGGAAGATTCATTTTTCCGACGCTTATGCACCATAGAAGAAAAGAGGTATGAAAATGGCAGATACACCTATTATTAAGAAGATGCAGGTCATCCCGGTGGCCGGCTACGACAGTATGCTGATGACTCTGTCGGGCTGTCATGCACCGGCATTTACAAGAAATCTGGTGATTCTCGAGGATAGTGCGGGACATCAGGGCATCGGTGAGATTCATGGTGGAGATTACACCTGTGAGTGTCTTAACGCAGTAAAGCCACTCGTAGAGGGACAGCCGATCGCGAAGTATCGTCAGATCCTCCAGAAGATCCATAAGCTGGCGAACCCTGCCGCAGAGGACGATGGCGAGGGTATCCAGACGCTGGATATCTCGAAGTTGAAGTTCGTCGTAAAGAGTGAGTGGGCACTGGAGTGTGCGATGCTCGATCTGTTGGGCCAGTTCCTGGGCGTACCGATGTGTGATCTTCTCGGTGAGGGACAGCAGCGAAAGGAAGTCGAGATGCTCGGCTATCTCTTCTATGTGTCCGATAAGAAGAAAGTGCCGGCAGGCGAGATGCAGTATCTCGATGAGAGCGACAGCTCGGATCCATGGTTCCGTCTGCGCCGTGAGGAAATTCTGACACCGGAGAGAGTGGTCGAAGAGGCAGAGGCGCTGACCGAAAAGTACGGTTTCCGCAACTTCAAGCTGAAGGGCGGTGTACTGAAGGGCTCCGAGGAGATGGATGCGATGCGTGCACTGAAGAAGCGGTTCCCGGATGCACGTATCAACATTGACCCGAACGGCGCATGGAGCCTGAAGGAGGCCATCGAGCTCTGCAAGGATATGCATGGGATCATCACCTACATGGAGGATCCATGCGGACCAGAGGCCGGTTATTCCAGCCGTGAGATCATGCGCGAGTTTAAGAATGCGACACAGTTCCAGGTGGCGACGAACATGATCGCAACCGACTGGCGTCAGTTCTATCACACCGTAAGCCTCAATGCCTGCGATATCATCCTCGCAGATCCGCACTTCTGGGGCTTCGATGGTGCGATCCGTATGTCACAGCTTCTCAACTCCTGGGGTCTTACCTGGGGCGTACACTCGAACAACCACTTCGACATCACACTGGCAGCCTTTGCACAGGTGGGTGCCGCTGCGGTCGGCGATCCGGCACCGCTCGATACCCACTGGATCTGGCAGGACGGTCAGAATCTCCTCGATGATACGCCACAGATCATCGGCGGCAAGCTGCAGGTTCCGGATGCACCGGGACTCGGCGTACATCTCAACATGGAGAAGGTCATGAAGGCAAATAAGCTTTACAACAGCCTGCCATCCCATGATCGTGATGATGCGAAGGCGATGCAGTATCTGATTCCGGGCTGGAAGTATGATCACAAGAAACCGGCACTGGTAAGATAAGTGCGGCTTCTATAGATAGTCGAAGCTCATAGAAGCATTTTGAAACATATCTGAATCAGATGAAACGAAACGTTGCAGCAAATGAATAAATACGGATTAAAATGAAATGATATGAAATAAATAACAGGGACTTGACGAATCGAGCAGAAAATGAAAAATCTTTGGCCAGTTTCATTCTAGTTTAAAACGTATGGATTCAGTAAGATAACAGCGTGAGATGCGAAAGCACTCCACTACATAAGTGCATAAACATTTTTTTTCATTAAGAAAGTGAGGAATAAACATGAAGATTGGATTTTTAGGACTTGGTATCATGGGTAGACCGATGGCGAAGAACCTGCTCAAGGCTGGTCACGAGCTGATGGTATTTGATTTCAACCAGGCTGCAGTTGATGAGCTGGTAGCTGCTGGCGCAAAGGCTGGTACCTGCGGTAAGGATCTTGCAGAGTTCGCAGATGTTGTCATCACCATGGTTCCGAACTCCCCACACGTACGTGCCGCTGTATTTAACGAGAAGGGCCTCGCAGAGGGCTTCCGCAAGGGTGAGTCCGTACTCATCGATATGTCTTCCATCGACCCGGTTGAGTCCAAGAAGATCGGTGCTGACCTCGAGAAGCTCGGCGTAGATATGCTCGATGCACCTGTATCCGGTGGAGAGCCAAAGGCCATCGATGGAACCCTTTCCGTTATGGTCGGTGGTAAGAAGGAGACCTTCGACAAGTACTATGACATGCTCATGGTTATGGCTGGTTCTGTCGTATATGTTGGACCTCTGGGCTCCGGTAACGTTGCAAAGCTTGCAAACCAGATGATCGTAGCTGCCAACATTGGCATCGTTGCAGAGGCACTGACCTTCGCTAAGAAGGCTGGAACTGATCCTGAGCTCGTATACCAGGCAATCCGTGGCGGTCTCGCTGGTTCCACTGTTCTCGATGCCAAGGCTCCGATGATGCTTTCCGGCAACTACAAGCCAGGCTTCAGAATCGACCTTCACATCAAGGATCTGAACAACGCCCTCAACGCTTCCCATGCCATCAACATGCCGGTTCCGATGACCGCACACATGATGGAGGTTATGCAGGAGCTGAAGAACCACGACGAGGGTGCCTGCGATCACGACGACATCGTTCGCTACTATGAGAGAATGACCGGTGTTTCCATCGCAAAGTAATCTTACAAAATAGTGTTATAGCTTCATACTGATCTGAAGCCCGGCACCGAGCGCTTTTCCCTTCCATTTTAACGCCGGTTGCCGGGCTTTTTGTATTCGGAAATATCCAGCCGGATAGGGTCTGGACTGAAGCTTTACCATAGGATAAGAAATCATTCGTCCAGAATGAAAAGCAGTCAATCAATATTATGATTATAGAATCAGAAAGAGGATTTTCATGAATACAGAGTTTATCAAGGGTGTAGTTGTTCCGATTATTACCGTCATCGATCAGGATGAGAAGATCGATGAGGCCGGCATGCGGAAGCAGGTGGATTATGTCATCGATGGAGGCCTTCAGGGCATCCTGGCGTTCGGTTCCAACGGCGAGTTCTATCAGCTCGAGGAGGACGAGATGGAGCGCGGTCTCAAGATCATGGTGGATCAGGCCGCTGGTCGTGTGCCGGTTTACTTCGGCATCGGTGCCATCAATACGAAGAAGTGCATCCGCCTCGCCAAGATGGCCGTCGCAAACGGCGCATCCTGCGTTTCCATCCTTCAGCCGATGTTCCTGAAGCCGACCCATGACGAGCTCTATCGTCATTTCAAAGCCATCGCGGATGCGATTCCGGAGACGCCGGTGCTTCTCTACAACAACCCTGGCCGTGTAGGTTATGGCCTCAGTGCAGATATCGTGACTGAGCTTGCACATGACGTCGCAAACATCGTCGGCATGAAGGATACCTCCGGCGACATCACCCTCACCGAGGAGTGCGTACGCAGAAACCGTGACGTCGACTTCAAGGTCTTCGGTGGCAAGGACACCCTTCTCTTCGCATCGCTCTGCGTCGGCGCGGTCGGCGGCGTATGCACCGCTGGTAACTTCATGCCGGAGCTGATCGGTGATGTCTATAAGAAGTACACCGAGGGCGATTTCGAGGGTTCCCGTGAGGCACAGTTCAAGCTGAATCCGGTACGCCTTGCGATGGATAAGGCATCCTTCCCGGTAGCTGCGAAGGATATGGCAGCGATCCGCGGCCTCGAGGTCGGTGATCCGTACCTTCCATCCCTTCCGACCACAAACGAAGCTACCCTTGAACACTTTAAGAAGGTGATGAAGGAGGCAGGTCTGATCTGATGAAGCACACAGTCACACTCGCAAACGGTGCCGTCGTTCCGGCACTCGGCCAGGGGACCTGGTACCTCGGCGAGAACCGGGCGCAGCGTCAGCAGGAAATCGAGGGCATCCGCCAGGGCATCGCGGCCGGCATGACCCTCATCGATACCGCGGAGATGTACGGCAGTGGTGCTGCAGAGGATATGCTCGGAGAGGCGCTCAGCACGGAGGATCGCTCGAAGCTTTACCTCGTGTCGAAGGTGCTTCCGGGCAATGCCGGCGGCAAGCGTATGCGCTGCGCTCTGATGGGCAGCCTCGAGCGCATGGGGCAGCAGTACCTCGACCTCTATCTCTACCACTGGCGGGGCAACTACTCTCTGGAGGAGACGGTGAGCTGCCTCGAGGAGCTGCGCGCCGAGGGCCTGATCCGGGCCTGGGGCGTCTCCAACTTCGACATCGATGATATGGAGGAGCTCTGGGCGATCCCGGAGGGCCGGAACTGCCAGGTGAACCAGGTGCTCTACCATACCGGCTCCCGTGGCATCGAGTATTCCCTCCTTCCGTGGATGCGGAAAAATCAGGTAGCGCTCATGGCGTACTGTCCGCTCGCACAGGCCGGCTCACTCCGGAGTGGCCTCTTCTCAAACAAGACCCTGCAGAGCATCGCCGAGGCGCATCATGCGACGGTGCCGCAGATTCTGCTCGCCTGGAACATCCGTGACGGACACACCATTGCGATTCCACGCAGCTCCCGTGCGGAGCATACGCTGGCCAATGCAGGCGCCGATCAGATCACACTGAGCCCGGAGGAGCTGCAGGCCATCGACCGCGTGTATCCGAAGCCGACGCACAAAGAATATCTGGATATGCAGTAAACTTATTTGCTATAATGAAATAAGTTGAAACAAAATGAATTGAAATGAGGTGTGCCGTGGCCAATATCGCACTGCTGGTTCCGAATGATGAGCTGTTCCGTCTGACGCATGATGTGCTGCAGGAGCAGCAGAAGCGTCTGTTTCTGATGAAGGTCATCGAGTCGGAGCGGGCGGTGATGGAGGCGCGGCAGGCCATTAACCAGGGGGCCGATATCATCATCGCGCGTGGTCTGCAGGCGACGATCATCAAGCAGTACACGGACATTCCGGTGGTGGAGATCGTGCTGACCAGGCAGGGTGTGATCGACATGCTCGAGCGTGCGAAGCGGGTCGTGCATAAGTCCCATCCGCACATCGCGATCGTGACCTTCAAGAACATGGCCTGCGACATGTCTGGGCTCGATGAGCAGTGCGGGGTACATCTCCATGAGTACTTCGTGCAGAACCCGGAGCTGCTGCGACCGGCGGCCATGCAGGCGATCGAGGATAAGGTGGACCTCATCATCGGGGGGCAGACGGTGCTGACCGTCGCGGATGATGCGGGGATTCCATCGATTTTTATCACGAATACGGAGGATGCCGTCGAGGCAGCGATCCGGGAGGCCTTTCAGCTGGCAGCAACCTTCGATGGAAATGGCGGGCTTCCGGAGGCGAAATACCGGAAGCCGGAAATGGGCGGAAAGGCTTCGTCCTTCGTGAATTTCCCATACAGCAGTGCGCGTATGCAGGCGGCGGTGACGCTGGCGGAGCAGCTGGCCGCGACAGACTGTCCGAAGCTTCTGATCGAGCCGGTGGGGCGTCTCTACCGTGCCTTTGCCAATGCCATGCACAACAAGTCGAAGCATTCGCAGGAGAAGCTCGTGGAGTACGACTGCATCGCTGGAGAGTCTGCCTATGAGGCGCTGTTCGGTAGACTCGGAAAGATGAACGATGCCGCGAAGGGCACCCTTCAGATCAACTTTATCGAGCATCTGGATCTGCGTTCGCAGAAGAAGCTGCTGGAGATCCTGATGTTCCGGAACGTCATCGTCGTGACGAAGAAGACGGACCTTCGACCGTATCTGCTGCCGGAGCTCTATGAGCGTCTGATCGCGTTTGCGATTCGCATTCCGATGCTTGTGGAAACGCCGGAAGAGATTCCGTTTCTTGCGGATCTCTATATGCGGCGGCTTGCGGAGCAGTATGGGCGCTACCATGTACTGACGAAGGATGCGATGAAAACGATCGCGGCGCTTCCATGGAATGGCGGACGTATCCAGCTGGAGAGCTTCCTCGAGCGTCTCGTCATCACGGCGGATCATCGAAGTATCCGCCCGGACGACATCACGAAGCTGTACGCGACGATCTATGGGCCAGAAGCATTGGCCGACGGAGATGGAGCGGACCGAAAGCCGGTCGGGGGAAGGGCAGAAAGCGATGCAGCGTGCTCTGATGCGGAAGCAGATCGTGCACGCCATACGCCGGTCACGTCCGTACAGGCGATGGAGCGGGAGCGCATCGTCCGGGTGCTCTCTGAATGCATGGGCAGCCGGGAGAAAGCCGCTGCGAAGCTCGGTATCAGTAAGACGACCCTGTGGCGAAAGCTCCGACAGTATCAGATCATTTAAATTCTTAGGAGGTTGGCATGGATTACAGAAAATTCGGAAATCAGATCGTGTTACGTGTGGATCGTGATGAAGAGGTCATGACGGAGATTACAGCACTTTGTGAAAAGGAAAATGTACATCTTGCGTCCATCAGCGGACTGGGTGCGGCCGATCATCTCGTGATGGGGCTCTACGATGTGGAGGCGCAGAAATTCACGGAGACCGTGCTGGATCAGCCGCTCGAAATCACATCCATCGTCGGCAGTGTCACGGAGATGGATGGAAAGCCGTATCTCCATGTGCATATCACGGTTGCGGATGTGGATGGACATGCCTTCGGCGGACATCTGAAGTCCGTGCGCATCGGTGGAACGGCGGAGATCTTCCTCACGGTCATCGACGGGCAGGTCGGCCGGAAGAAGGACGAAATCACGGGGACCGGACTGAATCTTTTTGATTTCAGCAGTAAAAATGATCATATAATGACTGCCGAAGGGCAGCAGGAGGTATAACATGAAATTTCTTTTTGCTTCGGATTCCTTTAAAGGAACCCTCACGAGCGACCAGACCATCGAGCTCCTCACGAAGGCAGCCGAGGAGGTTTTCGGAAGCTGTGAGACGAGTGGTGTGCCGGTCGCAGACGGCGGTGAGGGTACCACTGATGCCGTGGTGAAGGCGAGAAGTGGCGAGATCATCACGGTGCCGGTACATGGCCCGCTGATGGAGATGGAGCAGGGCTTCTATGGCCGTCTGTCGGACACGGAGGCCATCCTCGAGATGGCGGCGGCATCCGGACTTCCAATGGTGCCGGAAGAGAAGCGGAATCCGCTGAACACCACCACCTATGGCACCGGTGAGCTGCTGAAGGCGGCGCTGGATGCCGGCTACACGGAGATCGCGATCGCGATCGGAGGATCGGCGACCAATGATGGCGGCATGGGGTTTGCATCCGCCCTCGGCATTCGTTTCCTCGATCAGGAGGGAAATGTACTGGAAGGCCGTGGCGAGAACCTCGAGAAGGTGGCGCACATCGATATGAGCGGCCTCGATCCGGCGGTACAGAAGGCGCACTTCACCGTCATGTGTGATGTGACGAATCCACTCTGCGGTCCGAATGGCGCGACCTATACCTTCGGAAAGCAGAAGGGCGGCACACCGGAAATCCTCGACCGGCTCGAAAAGGGTATGCAGAACTACCGTGATGTCATCATCCGTGAATTCGGTATCAACCCGGATGAGATCCAGGGCAGTGGTGCGGCCGGTGGACTCGGTGCCGCACTGAAGGTGTTCCTGCACGCAGAGATGAAGTCCGGCATCGAGACCGTGCTTGATCTCATCGACTTCGATGCACGCCTCGAGGGTGTTGACCTCGTCGTGACCGGTGAGGGCCGAACCGACTGGCAGTCCTGCTTCGGCAAGGTGATGCAGGGTGTCGGTGATCGCAGTGCGAAGCACCAGGTACCGGTAGCGGCACTCTGCGGCGGACTCGGCCCGGACTATGAGAAGATCTATGCCCATGGGATCCGCTCGATCATGACGACCGTCGACGGCCCGATGCCACTGAAGGAGGCCCTGGACAACGCCAGCGAACTCTACTATAAGGGCGCGATCCGCATGTTCCGCTTCCTCCAGACCGGTATGCAGATGAACAGGCACTAATACTGGATAAATATATAATGAACATAAATATATAGTCCGAAAGACGAAATAGAGTGTTTATTCGGACGAGTGAAATCTATTTTTACATCAGCGCAGATCGTTTTTGCATGACGATCTGCGCTGAAATTCGATTCGGGCACAGGTTATAAAATTAACGCGGAAGTCAGAAATTTAACGTTCTTTTCTTGTCAGATAAGTTATGTATTTAACGCATGACATTCGTGAAATCCTGTATTAGGATGGAGCGTGTTGAGTTTGAAAAAGTACAGATGATTCGATATCAGGGGAGGTTTGAAGATGCCCATTCATGTTTTGGAGGAAGCCAATCGCTGTCTGCAGTGTAAGAATCCACAGTGCCGAAAGGGCTGCCCGATCAACACCAACATTCCAGAGATGATTCGTCTCTTTAAGGAAAATGAGCTGGAGACCGCGGCCGCGATGCTGTTTGCGAACAATCCGCTTTCCGTCGTATGCTCACTCGTATGTAATCATGGAAAGCAGTGCGAGGGCCACTGTGTTCGCGGCATCAAGGGCTCCCCGGTTCATATTTCGTCCATCGAAAACTATATTTCCGATTCCTGCTTCGAGCGTATCAAGGTGAAGATGGCGGAGCCGAACGGCATGAAGGCAGCGGTCATCGGTGCCGGTCCGGCCGGCATCACCATCGCGATCCTGCTCGCCAGCAAGGGCTATAAGATCACCGTCTTCGAGAGCCGTGATAAGATCGGCGGTATCATGCGCTACGGTATCCCGGAGTTCCGCCTGCCGCACAGCATCCTTGACCGCTACTACACGAAGATGCGTGAGATGGGGATCCTCTTCCGTCCAAACTTTACCATCGGCGGAAACATCACCCTCGAGGATCTTTTCCACGATGGCTATCGCTCCATCTTTATCGGCACTGGTGCATGGCGTCCGCGCCGTATGCTGATTCCGGGTGAGACCTTCGGCAATGTGCATTATGCGATCAATTATCTTAATAATCCGGAGTCTGTCGACCTCGGCCAGTCTGTGGCGATCTTCGGTTCCGGAAACTCGGCGATGGATGTCGCACGTACCGCGATCCGTCAGGGCGTGAAGAACGTAACGGTATACGAGCGTCGTGATAAGGTGACCGCCTCCCCGGATGAGTTTGAGTTTGCGAAGCTTGATGGTGTGCAGTTCGAGTTCCACGAGACCGCTACCGCCATCAAGGATGATGGCGTGATGCTCTCCGAGACGGAGGTGCAGGAGGATGGCAAGGTCGTGACGAAGCCGGGAACGGAGCACTTCGTTCCGTGTGATTCCGTCGTGATCGCCGTTTCCCAGGTGCCGAAGCACCGTCTCGTCGAGCACAACTCCGGCCTCAAGCTGAACGAGCGTGGTACCCTCGCGACCGATGCCGAGGGTGAAACCACCATGCCGGGCGTCTTCGCCTCCGGCGACGTCGTGACCGGCGCAAAGACCGTCGTCGACGCCGTTCACGTATCGAAGATGATCGCGGAGGAGATGGACCAGTATATGCAGGCGCACAAGGACGATGTGAACGCCTGATGCTACGAAATCATAAGTCACAAAATAATGGGGTCTGACCCCATTATTTTTTTCCTTAAATTCACTCGAGGTGATAGTAGCGGATCTTCCGCCAGAGGGTGGTGGTGCTGATGCCGAGCTCCTGTGCGGTGAGCTTGCGGTTGCCGTTATTCTTGCGAAGGCAGGCTACGATGAGATCACGATAGATGTCGTTGCTCTCTGGGATGTGCGGAAGGAGCGCAGATGGGGCGGTCGTTTCCGAGTGGATAGAGGCTGCCACCACGTTCGAGCGCGTGGATGATGGCATGCTGTCCACTTCGGAAAGCGATGCACGATTCAGTATGTGACGAAGCACCGGGGATTCCTGCGCGGTCGAGCCCTCCATCGAGGCAGAATTTTCTGTAACGTAGATCGCCGAATCCTGTTCATAAAGCTCGGCGAGCAGTGACTGCACATAGCCGGTATGGATCACGACATCCGGAGCCGTCAGCACGAGACGCTCACAGAAGGCGCTCAGCTGCATGATGTTGCTGTCCCACGGGTAGTGGATGATGGTCTCCCGGGCATGTGGTGTGAGCGTATGATGCATCTCATACTCCCGGTTGTAGTCATTGAAATAAAAATCCAGCATATTCTCGACATCGTGTGGGCGCTTTTTCAGCTTCGGCACGCGAAGACGGAGTGCACGGAAGGTGAAGAGGAGGTCCGAGCGGAAGAGAAACTGGTTTCGGAGCTCAGTGAGGTTTTTCGAGGTCGTACCGATGATGCGGACATCGATATAGCGGTACTGTGCGAAATTCGTCTGGCTGGCGATGCGTTTCGTACGGATGACGCGGGCAAGCTGCGACTGCATCGGGAGCGTCAGCTTATCGATGCCCTGGATCATCAGTGTGCCATGGTTACAGTCCATAAGGGCACCCTCTCGGCCCATGCGTGGATCGCCGAACAGGATACGATTCTGATCCTCGTTCGTCAGACCGGACAGCGAGATCACCGCATAGGACTTCCCCTTCCGGTCACTTCCGTTATGGATCGCCTGCCCGATCATCTCAAGCTCCGGACCGGCGGAGGCCTCGATCAGCACTGGGCTGGAGGAGCGGGCATAGAGGCGTGCTTTCTCAAGCTCCGGTTTCAAATCTACAAATAAATGCTCGAGCATGTCGAAGGTGGCGACCGCAGGATCGCCGTGCAGCAGGACGATGTCACTCGGCTTGAAATTCATAAAGGTCAGATTCCTTTCTACATATTTTTTCTGAAAAGCAAAATCAGCATATGTTCATAGTGTAATGCATCTATTTCAAATTGCAATGCTTTTGCAATGAATGCCTGACTAAAAAATAACGATATGAAATGCTTGTGCGATATGCACATATTCTGCGGAAAAATTGTGCATTTTTAAGGCGATTCTCGGGCACAGTTATTATATATTGACGACAACAGATGTGAAAATGACAACAAAGGAGAGAAACATGAACTCTTTCAACTTTGAAGATAAGATCAGATTTACCAAGGCTGTCTTCTATAACTTCCGCTCGATTCCGCTTCCGAAGCCATTTCAGGATGGTACCGGTGGATTCGGTCAGTTCATCCCGGAGCAGGGTTATCTCGAGCTTTCGGATGACACGGGCATGACCGCACACTACACGGTATCGAGAGCCTTCATCAAGGATATGCTTCCACAGATTCTGAATGGTGAGACCAAGAGCTACAACGAGTGGCGTGAGAGTCTCTACTGGAAATCCAGAAATTCCGGCTTCCAGTCCACCGCGGCGGTCAATGTCGGCACCGTAGACCTTCTGATGCTGGATATCCTCGCACAGAGAGCCGGTAAGCCGATTCACCGTTTCCTCGGTGCCGAGAAGGATTGGGCAGCAGCCTACAAGGGCGGCGGATCACTTCTTCTTTCAGACGAAGAACTGGTTGAGGATATGTGCCGCTATGTATCGGAAGGCTTCACAACCGTCAAGTTCAAGATCGGCAGCGATCAGGGACAGAACATGGAACGTGATCTCCGTCGTATCGAGAAGGTACGCGCCGCGGTCGGTGACGAGATCGGTGTCGCGGTCGATGCCAACCAGCGCTGGACGGTCGAAGAGGCTGTGAAGTTCGCGAAGATGGCGGAGCCGTACAACATCGCATGGTTCGAGGAGCCGATTCACTCGGCAGACTTCAACGGTATCCAGAAGATGAAGGAGCTGGGCGTCAAGCAGAAGATCTCTGCCGGCGAGTCTATGCGAATCTCCTACATGTATGAGATGTACCTCGAGAAGGGCGTCGACATCGTACAGCCATCCCTCGGAAGAATGACCCGTATCGATGATCTTTTGAAGATCCGTGATATGGCGAGAGCCGCAGGTAAGGAGTTCCAGTCCGGTGGAAGAACCGCGTACAATGCTTCCTTCGGATGTCTCTATGCGGAGAATGAACGTATCGAGTTCCATGCACCGATTTCTGAGCCGGTACACGAGCTGATGCTGAACGTTCCGGAAATCCGTGATGGCAAGTGCTTCGTACGTACGGACATCCCAGGTATCCCGGTACGCATGAACCTCGAGAAGATCGAAGCGATGGATGCACTGGAGTCGAGAACCATCTATCTTGCACCGAAGGCCTGATCGAGGATCAAAAAACGAAATATAGGATGGACGCATCCGGAAGCCTCCTGTAGAATCAGCGAGGTATGGGATGCGGGATCGAATCATCTGTGTTTGTAAGGACCTGAGTCCTGAAAATAAGGAGGAAAAACATGAAAAAGAGACTTTTTGCGATTGCACTGGCAGCTACGATGGCCATCGCGACCGGCTGCGGTTCCAGCAGCACGACCAGCACCACAGCAGCTCCTGCCACCGAGACGAAGGCAGCGGAGACGACGAAGGCTGCAGAAGCAGGCGCTTCTACCGAGACGGTTGCTGCGCCGACAGCATCTATCGCGGATGTAGAGACCGCTGCACAGGCAGATATCGATGCGGCAGCTGCCGAGAACTACGGTTTCCCGAAGGGAACCATCACCTGGGTCGTTCCAGGTAAGGCCGGCGGCGGATCCGATCTCGCGACCCGTTACCTCTCTGAGGCGATGACGAAGGATCTCGGCATCACCAATACCGTAACGAACTTCGATTCCAACACGGTCGGTCACCAGAACGTGGCAAACGCAAAGCCAGATGGATCCACCATCATGCTGGCCACCGGTGCCCTCAATATCCAGTGGATCACCGGCAACGCAGAGGTGAATCCGAAGACCGATCTTACCCTGATTGCAGCGCTCGATGACAACGGCTTCTCCGCACTCTGTGCGCCGGTCGATGCACCATACAACACCTTCGATGAGATGATCGAGTATGCAAAGCAGAACCCGGGCAAGCTGAATGCCGGTATGCCATCTTCTGGAAACAACACCTTCCAGTTCGGTAAGCTTCAGCAGGCAGAAGATATCCAGCTGAACGCGGTAGAGGCTTCCTCTGAGTCCGATCGTCTCACCAACCTCGCGGGCGGCTTCATTGACCTCGGCTTCGTCGGTATCGGTAACGCACAGGAGTACGAGAAGGCCGGCAAGCTGAAGGTGCTCGGCACCATGGCAGGTGATGGTCTCACCATCGCAGACTATGATGCTTCGCTCGGTGATCAGTATAAGACCTTACAGGAGCAGGGCCATCAGGATCTCTACTGGAACGTAAAGCACTATGTATACGGTCCGGCTGGTATGGATGCGGCACAGGTTCAGAAGATCAATGCGGCGATGTCCGTACTGGAGAGTGACGCTGACTGCAACGCAGGTCTTCGCTCGGTCGGTCACATCCCTGAGTGGCACAATGTAGAGGATTCCATCGCAATCCGTGACGCAGAGTATGCGGCAGAGGTAGAGGTCGGTGAGTTCCTCGGCAAGAAGGTTAACGATTAATTACTTCATAATGAAACTTTTCCATCCGGTCCGATCACGTCTTCAGGATCCGGTGCTGTGAAAGAAACATCCAGCCGGGGCAGAACATCGCTTCGGCTGAATCGCTCAAAGAATATAAAGGGGTTATCATGAAATGTAAGAGAAATACGATCACCGGTATCGTGGGTATCATCGCGGTGATCCTCTGCTTTATCATCATGCAGTCCATGCGACAGATACCGAATCTGATCGAGCCAGGCCCTCGACTGATGCCGACCGTCGGTCTCATCCTGATCCTCGTGAGTTCCATCATGCTTCTCATCAATGGTCTCCGCGATAAAAAAGAAGAAAAGCCGTACTTCCCGGAGGGTGGTGTGAAGAAGCTGGTGTTTGCCTTTGCACTGCTGTGTGTCTATGGCATCCTGCTGACACTGTTCGGATTTCTCATCACCACTCCGTTCGCCATGTTTGCCTTCGTCAACATGCTGAAGGAGGATGAGAAGGTCACCTGGTGGCAGGCCGTGCTGATCAGTATCGTGGTCACGGCGTTCCTGTATGGTATGTTTGTCATCGGTTTCCAGATCAAGCTTCCATCCGGAATTTTATTTAACTAAGGAGGAGAAGAGCGTATGTCATTTTATCTTGCCGGGCTTGCAACCTGTCTGCAGCCACTGAATCTGCTCCTGATTGCAGCTGTCGTCATCGTCGGTATCATCTTCGGTGCGATTCCGGGTCTCAGTGCGACTCTCGGTATCTCCCTGCTTCTTCCGGTGACCTTCGGTCTTTCAACCACCACCTCCTTCATCGTGCTGCTCGCGATGTGGATCGGCGGTGTATCCGGAACCTTCATTTCTGCGGTCCTCATCGGTATTCCGGGCTCCAGCTCATCGATCGCCACCTGCTTCGACGGCTACCCGATGACCCTGAAGGGAAAGGCGTCCCGCGCGCTGGCCATCGGTATGACGGCCTCCTTCATTGGCACCGTCGCATCGGTGCTCATCGCGACCGTCGTGGCACCGCTGATTGCAGATCTCGCGCTGATGCTCGGACCGTGGGAGTACTTCTCCCTCTGCTTCTGTGCGATCACCCTGGTAGCGGCACTGTCGAAGGGTAATATCTGGAAGGGCATCATGGCCGCTGGTATCGGTCTCTTCCTCGGCTGCGTCGGTCTCGATCCGATCACCGGTGTGGCGCGTTATACCTTCGGTAATCACTTCCTGGATTCCGGTCTCTCCACCGTCTGTCAGATGCTCGGTATGTTCGCACTCTGCCGTATCATCCTTGACTATGCGAAGGGACAGGGCAAGCTCCCGGAGGTGAAGAAGTCAGATCTTCACGGCTTCGGCATCACCATGAAGGATATCGTGACGCATATTCCGACCATCCTTCGTTCCTTCTTCATCGGTCTCTGGATCGGCTTCCTGCCGGGCATGGGCTCCGGTATCTCGAACATGGTGGCCTACGGCCAGGCACAGCAGGCAAGCAAGCATCCGGAGGAGTTCGGCCAGGGCTGTGACGATGGTGTCTGGGCCTCCGAGGTGTCGAATAACTCTTCCCTCGGTGGTGCGATGATTCCGATGATGGCCCTCGGTATCCCGGGTGACGGTATCACCGCGATGCTCATCGCCGGCCTCACGATTCATGGCCTTCAGGCAGGTCCGCTCTTCATGACACAGCAGCCGGACCTCTGCTATCTGATGTTCGCCTGCGTGCTCGTCAGTGCGATCATAACCTTCGTCCTCGAGATCGTCTTTAAGAGATATCTTCCGCTGATTCTTCGGATTCCATACCACTTCCTGTACAGCGTGATTCTGACGATCTGCTATATCGGCGCGTTCGGTGTGTCGAACACCGAGTTCAACATCCTCATCATGCTGCTCTGGTGCTTCCTCGCCATCTTCCTGAACATGGCCGGCATCTCCCTGAGCCCGCTGGTACTGGCGTTCATCCTTTCCGATGACCTCGAGGGTTACTTCCGTAAGGGTGTCAGCTTCGCACATGGAAGCTATCTTCCGTTCGTGACGAGACCGCTCTCCCTCATCTTCCTGCTCCTCGCGGTATTCTCGGTCGCATGGCCGTATATCGCAGAGGCACGGAAGAAGAAAAAGGCCGCGAAGGCCGTCGCATCCGCATCTTCTGTGAGCACTGAAGACGTACAGGATGACTAAGCACTGAATTCTACCAGACCCCTGTGACGTTTCGCCACAGGGGTTTTCTTTATGGGGTCAGCCCCCCTTACGGTGGTGGTGCGATGCCTGATGAAAGGAGGCAGAAAATGCCAGAGAATATGAAGGAACTTCTGGTTCATGAAAGTTCAGATCGAAAGTGGCAGGAAACACAAGAGAAGGTGAGAGAGCTGCCGGAAATTTCGAACATCTATCCGACGCTGCCGTCGATCTTACGGAAGTATGCGCGCTATGGGCGGAAGGATGATTTCCGTGGGAAGACGAGTGAGGAGTTCAGGACCTGGCAGATGCGGAGTCGAGAGATACTGCGAAATCTGCTCGGACTCGAAAAGATGGATGACTGTGCGCTTGAACCGGTGATCGATGAAGTGGTGTTTCAGGATGCGATTTTACGCTATCATATCCTCCTGCGCACCGAACCGGATATAACACTGTCGGCGTATCTGCTGGTGCCGGCGTCAGCCAATGCAGGCACGCCGGTCTTTCTGTGTCCACCGGGACACAACGGCGCCGGGAAGTATACGGTGGCAGGTGTGCGCGGCGCTCGTGCCATCGAAGAGAGCATCGAAAAGTACAACTATGACTTCGGCTGGCAGCTCGCGCGCCTCGGTTACGTCGCCTTCTGCCCGGATGTCCGTGGATTCGGAGAACGGCGAGAAATGCTGGAGGATACAAGGGAACTTCCACTCGCGATGAAGGGCGACTGCTACTGGCTCGCGCACATGGGAGAACCCATCGGCATCCCGGTACTCGGCATGCTCAGCTGGGACCTCATGCGCTGCGTGGATTTCCTGCAGGAATATACGATCACGAAGGACGGGAAGCTGCGGCATCTTACAGATGGTGCACATACGGATTCGGAAGCCAGGCGCTGGAATCCAGAACGTATCATCGCCTTCGGCTTCTCGGGCGGCGCGATGCAGAGTCTCTACCTCAGTGCCCTGGATGAGCGTATCCATGCGAGCTTTCTTTCTGGCTATATGTATGGCTTCCGCGATTCGCTTCTCCAGATGAACCGGAACTGCTCCTGCAATTACGTGCCGCATCTCATGGAGCATTTCGACATGGGCGACATTGCAAGCCTGATCGCCCCACGTCGGCTGATGATCCAGTCCTGCCGGGAAGACCGCCTCGCCGGTACACGTGGCCTAACAAACGTCCAGGAACAGGTCGACATCATCCGTGCGAACTATGCGGTGACCGGGAGCGCAGAACACGTGCAGCAGGACATCGAAGACGGCCCGCACCACCTCGATACTCGTCATCTGCAAGACATCGCGAAGTGGCTCGTGGAATGATGAACGATGACCAGCCAGCGCATTCCTTGAATGGTCGCAGGAAAATAAGGCCCTGTCCTTCAGTGCACTGGCTCTGTCTCTGGAACCATGCTAAAATAGAACTATCTATAGAAAGCAGGTGACACGATGAAACGACTGATTGATTTACATGTCCATCTGGATGGTTCGCTTCCGTACGAAACCGTCCATAAACTGATGAAGAAGGAAGGACTGCCGGCGAAGACAGATACGGAGCTCTATCCGCTGCTTTCGGTGCCAGAGGACTGCCGGGATCTCAATGAATATCTGGAGAAGTTCGACTTTCCGCTTCAGCTCATGCAGAGCGCCGGAAACATTGAACAGATCGTGTATGATCTTCTGAACGTGCAGCGCGCGGAGGGCCTCGTGTATACGGAGATCCGTTTCGCACCGCAGCTCCACTGTCAGCGGGGGCTCACGCAGGCGGCGGTGGTCGAGGCGGCCGTGGCGGGGCTTCGTCGCTTCGAGAAGGAGCAGTACAGCTGTACCTGCACGGAGACGACGCCGGAGCTTCATGCCGGTCTCATCCTCTGTGCGATGCGTGGCGCTGGTAATGAGGAAGCAAATCTGGAGACCGTTCGAGTGGCTGCGAAGTACCTCGGAAAGGGCGTGGTGGCGCTCGATCTCGCAGGTGCGGAGGCCCTGTTCCCGACGCGGGATTTCGAGGATGTCTTCTCACTGGCTCGAGAGCTCGAGGTACCGTTTACGATCCATGCCGGGGAAGCCGCTGGACCAGACTCCATCCGCACCGCGCTTGCCTTCGGTGCCCGCCGGATCGGCCATGGTGTCCGCGCGCTCGAGGATGCCGCGCTCGTGAAGGAGCTCGCCGAAAAGCAGATTCCACTGGAGTGCTGCCCGACCTCGAATCTCAACACGAAGATGTTCCCGGACATGGCACATTATCCGATCCGTGCGCTGCTCGAAGCCGGCGTGAAGGCCACGGTCAACACCGACAACATGACCGTCTCCGATACCACGGAGTCGAAGGAGTTCGTGAAGCTCGAGCAGGCCATCGGCCTGACCGCAGCCGAGGAAAAGCAGCTTCTGCTCAATGCAGCCGACGCAATCTTCGGTGGCGAGGATGAAAAAGCACGGCTCCGGAAGCTGATCGCCGAGATGTGATCGTTTTAAACTGATTTCCTGAAATGGAAAAGTGGCACTGCAGGAAGTATCAATCTTGCCTGCAGTGCCACTTTTTATATTTTATGTTTACTTTTTTCTTCCGAAGTTCTCATGCTCTTGCTCGCGGAACTTCTTATTCTTATGAAGATAGGACTGGAAGGCCTGTCCGGTATGGGTCCATTCTCTCTGTTTCCTGTGCTGCCATCAGTGCGTAAGCTTCATGAAGAAGCCGGCCTTCTGAAGTGCCGGGCGCAGTGCCGCATACACGGCCACAGATACGACGAGGGATACGACCGCGTTGATCGTGGTGGCGACGAAGTTGATCTTCAGGGACAGATCCGCTGCCGGCTTTCCGAGGATGAGAATTTTATACCAGTAGCCGATGATCGGGTCTGCAAACATGTTGAAGATCAGACCGCAGGCAGCGGCGATGATGGTCCAGCGAAGGATGTGCTTCGGATCATCGGTCGTCGTGATGCCGCCGATTCTGTGTGCGACGAAGCCGGTGATGAGACCGATGAGCAGCTTGCAGAACAGTGTTTTCGGTACGAGCGGTACATAGACCGGATCCAGCAGATCACCGATGCTCATGCCGATCGCACCGGCGATACCCCCGAGCGGACCACCGATGATGAACGCACCGAGTACCACGACGGCATTTCCGAGGTGGATGGATGTCATATCCGCACCGACCGGAATCTTGATCTGCAGGAAGGTGAAGACTGCATAGGAAAGCGCTGCGAACAGAGCGGCAAGCGCGAGCTGATAGGTTTTCGAGTTTTTCATAGTGTTGTCTCCTTAGGTGTGTTCAGGCATCTGCCTGTTCTGCCCTGCATTATAGGTTACAGCTGGCGATATCGTAACTACCAGATAATATTTATTTTATATAACCAGATGGCTGGATGAGACCACATCTGCTATAGAATAGACAATGGATCGTCTGGGAGCCGCAGGAGACCTGGCTTAGATTTTTCCGGCGGCGGAGTTCTGTGCTTCTGTTACCGGTCCCCTGCGTCTTCTCTTCGACATTGATATAAAGCCGATTTATATCTGACTCCAAACAGCAAGTATTATACAATAGCAGATACGGGTGCTATGATTTCACCATCAGCTGAAGGAAATCACTTAAGAAACTGATGAACGTAAAGATGAAAACATCGGAATGAAAACACCGATGCAGACTGCAGAAGCCACCTGAATCATAGAGGAGAGTTTGGGCGCCTCGCAGATAGGAACGCGCAGCCGGAGCTGCAGAAGGAGAACATCATGCCGAAGAAGCCATATGTAGACAGAAATTACGGATTTGATACCAAGGCCATCCATGTAGGACAGGAAAACCCGGATCCAGCCACCGGTGCGAGAGCGGTTCCGATCTACCAGACCAGCGCATTCGTATTTAACGATGCGGATCATGCAGCCGCCCGTTTCGCGCTGAAGGATGCAGGTAACATCTATGCGCGACTGACGAACCCGACTGAGGATGTCTTCGAGCAGAGAGTCGCCGCCCTCGAGGGTGGTGTCGCCGCCCTCGGTGTTGCATCCGGTGCAGCTGCGGTTACCTACGCATTTAAGGCCGTTGCGCATGCCGGTGACCACATCGTTTCCGCGAAGAACATCTACGGCGGAACCTACAATTACCTCGCCCATACCTTTACCGACTATGGCGTAACGACCACGTTCGTCGATCCGTACAATTACGAGGAGGTAGAGGCAGCCATCCAGCTGAACACGAAGGCCCTCTATGCCGAGACCCTCGGTAACCCGAACGGTGAGGTCCTCGACCTCGACAAGTGGGTAGAGATCGCTCACAAGCATGACCTCCCGCTCATCATCGATAACACCTTCGCAACCCCGGTACAGATCCGTCCGATCGAGCACGGTGCCGACATCGTCGTTCATTCGGCGACGAAGTTCATCGGTGGTCACGGAACCACCATCGGCGGCGTCATCGTCGATGCCGGCAAGTTCAACTGGAACCAGCCGGAGAAGTGGCCATGGCTCGCCACGAAGAACGAGTCCTACCATGGTGTGACCTTCGCTACCGACTGCGCACCGGCCACCATCGCTACCTATCTTCGTGCCATCATTCTGCGTGACGAGGGCGCAACCCTTGCACCGCTCAATGCATGGCTGCTCCTGCAGGGCATCGAGACCCTGGCGCTCCGCGTAGAGCGTCATACCGAGAATGCACTGAAGGTCGTCGATTACCTGTCGAAGAATCCGCATGTGGCCTACGTTTCTCATCCGGCTGCCTCGAAGGATCCGGTACAGCAGGCCCTCTATCAGAAGTACTATCCGAACGGTGCCGGCTCCATCTTTACCTTCGACATCGACGGTGACGAGCAGAAGGCGAAGGACTTCATTGATAATCTCGAGCTCTTCTCACTGCTGGCCAATGTTGCCGACGTGAAGTCTCTCGTCGTACACCCTGCAACCACGACCCACGCAGAGTGCAACGACGCCGAGCTCGCCGATCAGGGCATCAAGCGGAACACCATCCGTCTCTCCATCGGCATCGAGAACGTCGAAGACATCATCGCTGACCTCGACCGCGCATTTAAGGCCGTCTTCGGAGACTGATAAAATTTCATAACACAGATCATCTCGTAAACCGGAAGCCCCAGGCTTCCGGTTTTTTCGTCCATTATTTGAAGGATATGCTGACATCTACAGTCTGCTGTGCTGCCAGAAAATTGTGCAACAGTCTGTTGCACAATTTTTATTTCAACCAATGTGCTGAAAAATGTACCTGCCCCTGTGCTATCATAGAGCTATCAGAAAAAAGGCAGGTAGCTTATGAGCTTACGTTTCATTTTCGGCGCGAGTGGCGCTGGTAAAACCGAATATCTTTTACAGTACTTCTTGAAGCACGCCCCGGAGAATTTCCGTAAGAACTGGTTCCTGATCGTGCCGGAGCAGGATACCCTGGCGATGCAGAAGAAGATCCTCGCGCATTCGGCGAATCCGGGCGGCGGCATCCTGAACATCGATGTGCTGAGCTTTAACCGTCTGGCCTATCGTGTCTTCGAGGAGCTCAGTCTTCAGGCGATGACCATCATCGACGATACCGGAAAGATCATGATCCTCCGCTCCATAACGGAGAAAATCAGGGGGAAGCTGCGCCTGTACCGGCGTGAGCTCAACAAGCCGGGCTTCCTCGAGAGTCTGAAGTCTCAGATCTCTGAGTTCTATCAGTACCACATTACGCCGGAGATGCTGGACCTCGCTGCAGAGCGCGCCGAGTCGCAGTATACCCGGAGTAAGCTCCAGGATATCGCGCTGATCTATGAGCATTTTCAGCAGTACATGGAGGAGCACGGCTATCATACGCAGGAGGAAATCCTCGACCAGCTGTATGCGCACCTTCCAGAGTCTCAGCTGCTGCGGGATGCGGTCGTGGCATTCGATGGCTTCACCGGCTTCACACCGATCCAGCTTCGTATTCTCGAGGAGATCCTGCCGGTGACAGCGGAGACCCTCGTGAGCTGCGAGGTGAGTCTCGATGCACACGACTCGATCTATGAGCTGCGCGGTCCGGAGGATCTTTTTTATCTCTCACGGCAGACTGTGGCGAAGCTGACGAAGATGGCCTCCGATCTGAAGCTTCTGGTGGAGGCACCGATCGATGTGAACCGCTTCGATGCGCGCACCGGAGAGCCGCGACCGGCGGGTGCGGTACTGCCGCGCTTCGTGAAGGCACCGGCGCTCTCCACGATCGAGGCACGCCTCTACCGCTTCGACGCAGCGAGTGAGAAAGCAGCCCCGGACAGCTCCCTTGTGATCCGCGAGGCGGCGGATCTCCGTCAGGAGGTCGAGGCGATGGCCACCAGTATCGAGGAGGCCGTACGTCGGGATGGTCTCCGCTACCAGGACATCGGCATCATCCTGACGAATCCGGAGAGCTACCGGGACATCGTCTATAAGGTATTTTCCGAGGCGGACATTCCGTACTTCTTCGATGACCCGGCAAGTCTGCTTGATTCTCCATACGCGGAGCTCATGCGGGCGGCACTGGAGGCCGTCGACCGGAATTTCAGCTTCGATGCGGTCCTTCGTTTCCTGCGTGCCCTGCCGTCTGTAACACCGGAGAAGGAGCAGCATATCGACCGGCTCGATAATATCCTGCGGGCCACCGGTATCCGTGGTGCTTCGAAATATGACGCGGTATGGACGGAAGCAGATGGTAGTGTGGGCGAGCGGGAGGCCCTCCGTCAGGAGCTGATCCTGCCGTTGCTGCATCTTCGCACGCGGTCCGGCGAGCGTGGTGCGAGCGTGGCGACCCGCGTGGAAGCACTGGAGGCGCTGATGCATGAAATTGCGGCCCCAGAGGCCATCGCAGCGCTGGTAGCTGCACTCCGAGCGGCCGGTGATCAGAACCGTGCGGAGGCGCTCGAGGAGAGTGTGACGGCGATCGATGCGGTGCTCCGGCAGCTTCGCTCGCTGCTGGGGGAGACCTCGGTATCCCGCGCAGAGTTCCGGGACGTGCTCGATGCTGGCCTTCGTCAGGCCTCGGTGCGCGTGATTCCGGCGACCCTCGACCAGGTCGTGATCGGTGATCTCACGCGCTCGCGCTTCTCGAATCCACGCCTCTTTTTCGTGGCCGGACTGACGGCGGATGAGGTGCCGAAGGCAGAGCCCGACACGAAGCTGCTGACCGACCGGGACCGCCATCTGTTCAGGGACTTAGACATTGAACTCGCCCCGGACCGGGTGGAGAGTGCGCTCGTGCAGCGCTTCTATATCTACCGTGCACTGCTGAATCCGTCGGAGCGCCTGGTGCTGAGCTATGCCCTGAAGGGGCGTGACGGCAAGGGCTGCCGTGCGTCCGGTCTGATCAAGGAGATTCGCGATATGTTCACGGAGCTTCCGGTGGAGAAGCTGCGTGATCGTGCGCCACGCGCCTACACGATGAAGGAGGCCGAGCGTCTGATCGCCGGCGCGATGCAGGAGCTCGAGACACTGGCCGCGCAGGACGCAGGGCCAATGCTGACGCCGGAAGCACAGAGGACGGCGCAGGACACGGCGGCGGGCACCAGGACAGGGGATGCGGCAGCTTCACAGAATCATCGTGCGAAGGCGCAGCAACAGGAGACGGCGAAGCTGACACGTCTGCTGGAGTATCTCGCCATCCTCGACCGGGATCCGGCACAGCATGCGAAGGCGCAGCAGCTGATGGCAGCGGCGTTCACGCATTACGAGGAGGATATGCTGTCCCGGAAGGTCGCTGAGGAGCTCTATGGCGGACGGATCCTCGGTTCCATCACGCGCCTCGAGCGCTACAGCCAGTGCGCGTACCAGCATTTCCTCCGCTATGGTCTTAAGCTGCAGGAGAGGGAGAGCTTCGATCTTCAGATGTATGATATCGGAAATCTCTACCACGGAGCGATCGAGCAGAGCTTCCGGCGTACGCTGGAGGCGGAGAAAAAGCTGGAGACGCTCAGCGAGGAGGAGCTCGGTACACTCGCGGAGGAGAGCGTTACACAGGTGTCCGCGAGCTACAATCATGGACTTATGATGGATACGGCGCGCAACCAGTACCTCGTACGGAAGGCGACGGCCATCACGCGGACGACGCTGTGGGCGCTGGCAGAGCAGCTGCGCCGTGGCGAGTTTCATGTGGACGGACTCGAGAAGAACTTCGACTACATCCGCGACGGCATGCGTCTCACCGGGCGGATTGATCGTGTCGATGTCGCCCAGGACGAGGGCCATGTCTACGTAAAGGTCATCGACTACAAGTCCGGAAAGACGAGCTTCGATTTAAGCCGCGTCTACAACGGAACGCAGCTGCAGCTCACGACCTATATGAATGTTGCGATGAACGCGTATCAGCTGCGCTATCCGGAGAAGGAGATCGTGCCGGCGGCGATGTTCTACTATCGCATCGACGATCCGGTGCTCGATTATGATGCGGCAGCCAGTGCGGAGGACCGTGAACGTGCACGTCTCCGGAAGCTGATGGTTGACGGCCTCGTGAACACAGAGCTGTCGGTCGTACAGAAGCTGGATACGGGCATCGAGAAGGCGTCGGATATCCTGCCGGTGACGATCCGGGCGGGTGCCGTCGATGCGACGAAGAAAAATGTCGCCTCGACGAAGCGCTTCCGGGACCTCGGACGCTTCGTCGACCGGAAGATGCAGGGCTTCGCACAGGAGATCCGCGATGGCCGCATCCGCGTCGACCCGATCCGGATCAGTACGGATACGACGGCCTGCAGCTGGTGTCCGTATCATAGTATCTGTCGCTTCGACCCGCGGATCGACGGCTACGCCTACCGGAGCGGAGAGAAGCTTTCGGCAGAGGAAATCTGGAACGAGATTTCACCAGAGGAGAAGAGTGATGCAGTGGACGACTGAACAGGAAAGTGTAATCAATCATACAGCGGGTGATCTGCTGGTCGCCGCAGCGGCGGGCTCCGGCAAGACGGCGGTGCTCGTGCAGCATGTGATTTCCCGGATCATGGACCCGGTGGATCCGGTGAAGCTGTCCGAGATGGTGATCATGACCTTCACAGAGGCGGCGGCACAGGAGATGCGGGACCGGATCAAGACGGCGCTTGAGGAGAAGCTCCGGGAGCATCCGGACAGCGCAGAGCTGATCCGCGAGGCCGGCAGTATACAGAATGCGAGCATCTCCACCATCGATGCCTTCTGTAAGCATTTCATCACGGAAAACTATGCGGCGATCGACCTCGACCCGGGCTTCCGCATGGGCGACCAGGGAGAGCTCCGGCTGCTGCAGGGCGATATCCTCGAGGATCTGCTGGAGGAGGAGTATGCGGCCGGCGAAGCGGATTTCCTTCACTTCGTCGACACCTTCGCGCAGGGAAAGACCGACGCGGGCATCGCAGAGCTGATCCAGAAGCTGTACGAGAGCGCGGCCTCCCACCCATGGCCGGAGGAGTACCTCGAGGACTGTCTCGCGGCGGAATCCGCGGATGGAAAGAAGTTTCTGCTGGAGCAGCTCGCAGCGCGTCTTCGCGATGATGCGGAGCGGATGGGCTATGCGCTGTCCATCTGTGCTGAGCCGGATGGACCGGAAAGCTATCTTACGAATGTGGCGCAGGAAAAGCAGGCCCTCCAGTATGCGGCCGCAGCGGAGGATCTTTCAGAGCTGGTTCTCCGAACGCAGGCGATCCGTTATGACCGCCTGAAGCCGACGAAATCCGCACTGAAGACACGCGTGACGGCGATCCGTGATGAGGTGAAGAAGGATACGAAGGACATCGCCGGGCTGTCGGTCGCCCTGGATCCGGAGGCGGAGGAGAAGATGGAGGCGGGCATCGAGTGCAGCCTGCGTGGCCTCGTACGTCTCACGAAGAAGTTCAGTGCGCGCTACCAGGAGGAGAAGGAAAAGCGGCATGTACTGGATTTCAGTGATCTCGAGCATAAGGCGCTGGAGATCCTCTATACCACGGATGCAGAGGGCGTCCGCCACCCGTCGGCGATCGCGGATGATGTCGCACAGCAGTATCGTGAGATCCTGGTGGACGAGTACCAGGACTCGAACTTCGTGCAGGAGGAGCTGATCCGTGCCCTTTCGGCGGCACGCTTCGGTCGTCCGGATGTCTTCCAGGTCGGTGACGTGAAGCAGTCCATCTACAGCTTCCGTCAGGCGCGCCCGGATCTTTTCCTCATGAAATACCAGGATCCGGACTATCCGAAGATCGAGCTGAGCCGGAACTTCCGAAGCCGCAACGAGGTAGTGCGGGCGGTCAACCGCGTGTTCCACCGCGTGATGCGCCCGATGCTGGGCGGCATCGACTACAACGAGAAGGTGGCGCTTCACTATGGTTATCCGAAGGCACCGGAAAGTGAGGACATCGATCCGCGCTATCAGACAGAGCTTCTGCTGCTCGAGGTCTCGAAGGAGACGTCAGAGGAGCTGTTCGGTGCACAGATGTCGAAGGAAGAGGCGGAGTCCCATATGATTGCGGAGCGCATCCAGCGCCTCCATGCGGATGGTGTGAAGTACCGTGATATGGTGATCCTGCTTCGCTCCCCGGGCTCCTGGGCGGATACCCTCGTGGAGATCCTCGGTGCGGATGGCGTCCCGGCCTACTGCACCAGCAACGAGGGCTATTTCGATACCGTCGAGGTGGAGACTGTGCTGGCGCTGCTCGATGTCATCGATAACCCGCAGCAGGACATCCCGCTGGCGGCCGTCCTCCACTCGCCGATCTACCGGTTTACGGACGAGGAGCTGGCAGCGCTCGTCGCACACTTCGGATCCCTGCAGGCCGCGCTGCCGCAGGTATCTGAGGCCAATGCTGCCGACGGTACAGCCGATGGCAGTGCGGATGTGAGCGACTGCGGAAGAGCGGAGGCCGACGCGGTCGACGGCCCATCCGCGGAAAACGAGGCGAAGCCTCCGCTTGCACCGGCACTGCAGGCGAAGCTCGACCACTTCTGTGCAGACCTCGCGCGCTACCGCGCCATGGCCCACTACCTGTCGATTCATGAGCTTCTGTACCGGATCTTCGACGAGACCGGCTACGATCACTATGTCTCGGCGATGCCGGCGGGTCGGCGTCGAAAGGCGAACCTCGACGCGATGATCGATATGGCGCTTTCCTTCGAGAAGACCTCGTACAAGGGCCTCTTCGACTACATCCGCTATATCGAAAAGCTGAAGAAGTACGACAGTGACCAGGGCGAAGCGATGGTGTTCTCCGATCAGGATGACCTCGTACGCATTATGTCGATCCATAAGTCGAAGGGCCTGCAGTTCCCGGTGGTCTTCCTCTCCGGTATGAGCCGGAAGTTCAACACACGCTCGCTGAACGAAGCGGTGCTGGTGGATGCGGAGCTGGGCATCGGCTGTGATTATGTGGACCTCGAAAATAAAGTGAAGATTCCGTCCCTGAAGCGGGCGGCGATTCGGAAAAAGCTGGAGACCGACCAGCTCGGCGAGGAGCTTCGCGTGCTCTATGTTGCGATGACACGCGCCGAGGAGAAGCTGATCCTGACCGCTACGACGGGCGACATCGAAAAGCTTCTCCAGAAGTATCCGGATGCGGATGCACCGCTCTCCGGGGCGGCGCTCGAGAGCGCCCGCTGCTATCTCGACTGGATCATGATGGCCGAGGGTGCTGAAAAGCTGCAGCGGGTCGGTGCAACGCGGGATGTCATCGAGCTCTTCGATTATACCCTGCACGATATCCATCTCGCCGCGGAGCAGACGGCACTGAACCGTCTTCGCCAGGCAGAGAAGCTGCAGCAGGCCGTCGCCGCAGTGGACCCGGGCGCGGCATCCTATGTGGAGGCCATGGCGGATCTTTTCTATCACTATCCGCATGCGGCGGCGACCCGGCTCTATCCGAAGCACTCCGTCTCCGAAATCAAGGAAACGGCGATGGAGGCCTTCGAGGAAGCCCACGCACGTGCCGGCCGGGAGCATTGGCAGCTCAAGGTGGATCACAGCGAGACCGATCCGTCCGGCAGGACCCAGGAAAAGCCGGTGCACTACCAGGAAAAGGCGGGCGCAGATGTCGGCGATGCCTATCATCATGCGCTGGAGAAGTACGATTATCTTGATGCGGCGGATTTCATGGCGCAGCTCGAGAAGAAGCTGCCGGAAGCGGAATATAAGCTCGTAAATCCGAAACGTTTTCAGGCCTTTCTGCAGTCACCGCTCGCGGCACGCTTCCGAAAGGCGCAGGCGGCGGATACACTCTACCGTGAGCAGCATTTCATGAAGCAGGTGCCGAATGATTATCTCTTCCCGGGCAGTGACACGTCGGAGCCGGTCATCCTGCAGGGCATCATCGACGCCTTCTTCATCGAAGACGGTGAGATCGTTCTCGTGGACTACAAGTCCGACCATGTCCGGGAGGCGGAGACGCTGATCGGACGCTACCAGAAGCAGCTCGAGCTCTACGCGGAGGCCCTCGAGAAGATCACCGGGCTCCGGGTGAAGGAAAAGCTTATCTACTCCATCATCCTCGAGCGGACGATTCCGGTATGATATTTCATAAGTATATAAAAAGACCAGGCGGGCAGTCGCTCGTCTGGTCTTTTACTATGCATCTATGTGCGCTGTGCGTGGTCTCAGGCCTCCGGTTCCGCGTTTTCCGTCTCCGCGAGGATGATCTCCTTCGCGTAGGGGAGGGTCTCGATCCAGTGGCAGAAGGTATGCCACTCGTCGAGCTTATGATTCTTCCGTGCGAAGTAGATGTTGATCAGCGTCTCATAGTTCAGGGAGATGGTGCGCATCTGGTTGTAGGACTCCGGGAGCATCTCGATGAGATCATACCAGTCGGCCTTATCCTTCCCGTTCTCCATATAGCGGAGGCGGATCTTCTCGATCTCCGCGATGTAATTCTTCATGATCTCGAGTGCATCGTCGGTCAGATGATCATGCGAGAAATCTTCGAGCTCGATCGGCTTACTGTGGATTTTATGCATGGTTGAGGTAGAGTTTGCGACGGTCGCCACCTTATAGGTATCGTACTCCTTCCACCAGTAGAGCGGTGCTGTGACATCACAGCAGACGAAGATCTGGCGGACATACTTCCGGTGATCGGAGCCGGCGAGACGGAGACGCTTTGCGAGGGAGAGATCATTCGGTCCCAGCACATAGTTTCCATCCTCATCGTAGTAGCTGTCGGAGCGTGCCCAGGAGTTCAGCGGATTCCGGGCACCGCGCATCGCGTTTTCCAGATTCATCACGGATGTTCTTTCGACTTTTAACATGTATACCTCTTTCTTATGTGTATCGATTTTTCGATCAGGTTTGGGTCAATGCCTCTATATTAACAGATATCGCAGGGAAACGGAATACAGATCAGGCATGGGCCGGAGATCAGGTAGCGGAACGGTTACGCAGAAGGGACCTCTCCGTAGGGCTTCTGCTGCCTGCGCTCCGGGCTTCCTGACGAATCCGCAGTGGCTTCAACTTTCGTCTACTTTGTCAAAAAAATGCGAATAATTTGTTGAAATTATACTAAATCACTTAATCACCATTGCTATTGACTGAGCAAAATGCTATAATGTCTTTGAATGTTAAAGAAATAACAAACCTCGGCGGGCGGACACATCGTTCGTGATGCGACAGAGGCTTGTCAAAAAGAAAGAAGGAATATACTATGGCTAGATTCTGTTTACCAAGAGACATTTATCACGGTAAGGGCGCATTAGCAGAGCTCAAGAACTTCAAGGGTAAGAAGGCGATGATCTGCGTCGGTGGTGGATCCATGAAGCGTTTCGGTTTCCTCCAGAGAGCAGAGGAGTACCTGAAGGAGGCTGGATTTGAGGTTCAGCTTTACGAGGGTATCGAGCCGGATCCATCCGTTGAGACCGTTATGAAGGGCGCTGCAGCCATGATCGAGTTCCAGCCTGACTGGATCATCGCGATGGGCGGCGGATCACCGATCGATGCTGCGAAGGCAATGTGGATCAAGTATGAGTATCCAGATTGCACCTTCGAGGATATGTGTAAGGTATTCGGTATTCCGGAGCTTCGCCATAAGGCACACTTCTGTGCGATTTCCTCTACTTCCGGTACTGCAACCGAGGTAACTGCCTTCTCGATCATCACGGATTATCAGAAGGGCACCAAGTACCCGATCGCTGACTTCGAGATCACACCGGATGTTGCGATCGTTGATCCTGAGCTTGCAGAGACCATGCCGAAGAAGCTCGTTGCGCACACTGGTATGGATGCGATGACACATGCTATCGAGGCGTATGTTTCTACCGCAAACTGCAACTACACCGATCCGCTGGCAATCCATGCCATCGAGCTCATCCAGAACAACCTTGTAAAGTCCTACAACGAGGATATGGTTGCGCGTGATACCATGCATGATGCACAGTGCCTCGCTGGTATGGCATTCTCGAACGCACTGCTTGGTATCGTTCACTCTATGGCACACAAGACCGGTGCTGTATTCGCTGATTACGGCGCACACATCATCCACGGTGCCGCAAATGCTATGTACCTTCCGAAGGTTATCGCTTTCAACGCAAAGGACGAGACCGCAAAGAAGAGATATGGTGTCATCGCTGATTACATGCACCTCGAGGGCGCAAACGATGATGAGAAGGTTGCAAACCTCATCAAGTATCTCCGCAAGATGAACGATGAGCTGAACATCCCGCACTGCATCAAGAACTATGGCGCAGATTCCTATCCGACAGAGCAGGGCTTCGTACCTGAGGATGTATTCCTTGAGAGACTCCCTGGCATCGCAGAGAGAGCGATCGGTGATGCATGTACCGGTTCCAACCCTCGTCAGCCGTCTCAGGAAGAGATGGAGAAGCTGCTGAAGGCTTGCTACTATGACACAGAGGTAGATTTCTAATCAGACCTGATCTGATCCATACGAAAGCTTAGTCAATGACTTTTTCTCTTAAAAGGAGCGCCGCCCATCCGGGCGGCGCTCCTTTTTGGGTAAAACAATGGGCGCAGGGCCCTGGAGGCCCTGCGCCCATGAAGATTCAGATTATTCAAGATATGGGAGAAACGCGCTGGCGAGTCCGAGGAAGATGAAGAATCCGAGGACATCCGTCGCAGTTGTCACGAAGATACTCGACGCGAGGGCCGGGTCAGCATGCAGCTTCTCGAGCGTGAGCGGTACGAGGAAGCCGAAGATGCCGGAAACCACGAGGTTGCCGATCATCGCGAGGAAGATGATGAGTCCGAGATAGACATTGCCATAGAGAAGGGCGACCACGATGCCGGTAACGAGACCGGTAGCCGCACCATCGACGACGCCGAGCAGGATCTCCTTCACGAAGGGCTTCCAGTTCTCCTTAAACGTGATCTCGCCGTTTGCGAGCTCACGGACCATGACGGACATGGTCTGGGTGCCGGCATTGCCGCCCATACCGGAGACGATGGTCATCGTCGCGGAGAGGGCGACCACCTTCGCGATGGTCGATTCAAACATCTTGACGGTGAAGGACGCGAGGAATGCCGTCAGCAGGTTGATCAGCAGCCACGGCAGACGCATGCGTACCGATTCCCAGAGGGTCGTATCGAGACCCTCCTCTGCGGAGGTACCTCCTAAGTGCGCGATATCCTCATCGTGCTCCTCATTGATGACATCGATGATATCATCGACGGTGATGATGCCGAGGATGGAGCCCTTACTGGACACGACGGGGATGGCCTGCAGATCATACTTCGATACGACCTGGGCGACCTCCTCCTGATCGACCTCCGGCTCGACGGATACGACCTGATCGTCCATGATCTCGGACAGCTTCGTGTTACGCGGAGAGCTCAGGAGATCTCGGAGGTCGACGGTACCGACCAGCTTCTTCAGGCGCTCCTCGTCGGTGACATAAATCGTCTCGATGACCTCGGTCTTCGGACCGATGTCACGAATCGTGTCGAGTGCCTGGGCACAGGTACGGTCCTCACGCAGGGCGATGTACTCGGTGGTCATGATACCACCGGCACTGTCATCCGGATACTGCAGGAGGGTATGAATGATCCGACGGTCACCGGACTTCATGCGGTTCAGCAGTCGCTTCTGATGAGCGATTTCCATCTCGCCCAGGATATCTACGATATCATCCTTCGACATGTCCTCGAACATGGCGAGCAGGGTATCATCATCGAGGTGCTCACTGATACGCTGACGCGTGTCATCATCTGCCTCCTCCATGATCTCGGTCAGCTGTTCGGTATTCAGGAACTTCGGGAGCTTCTGCAGGTCCTCATCATCGAGGTCATCGACCTCTTCGACGAAGTCGGCCGGCTGCATCTCCTCGTAGTACTCACTGATTTCTTCCTTATTCCCCTCGTCGATGAGCTCTTCGAGTTCGTCCTCACGTTCCGGTTCGTCTTCCCGGTCCTCATCGAAGTCATCGGTATCAGTATGGATCTGGCTTCGCTCATCATCGTCTGATTTTTTATCATCATCCGGGATGGACTCGAAAAGGTCGGTCAGGTTCGGGCGCGACTCCTCCGGAATCTCCGGTTCGTCGTCTTCCCATGAACGGGGATCGACATTCGAAACAGACTTTCCTGCAGCGCTTGTTTCCTGATTCAGCTTATGTTCTTCATCCTGCTGCTTCAGTTCATCCATGGCGCACCTCCTGATCTATGCATGAGGGCAGAAACCCCTGCATACCGTTTACTTCTCTTCCCATTTTAAAAATTCGGCTTCGATATGGCAACCTTTTTTTGAATTGTACGGACAGATAAGCATCCACCGTTTTCCTTATATATAGGAAGCGGCATCACTGACGATACAGAAGTGGCAGAAAACGTACTTTCTGCTGTGAAGCAGCCGGAGAATATATGAATGATATGTATAAAAGCCATAAAGAGATCGTTAAATAAACAGCAATCCTGTGAAACTTTTGTTGAGATTGCGATGGGAAATGTTATAATAAAAGTATTGTGATTCAGTCGCAGAAGTCGCTCTGCGTTCTGGAATCTCAGAGAACGAAGAACATGGAGGAAATCATGTACGAAATAACCAAAGTTGAGCACCTTGTTGACAAGGACTGGCTTATGGTCATCAAGGCACCATTTGTTGCCAAGAAGTGTGAGCCTGGTCAGTTTATGATTGCGAAGCTCGGAGAGCTGGGCGAGAGAATTCCGTTTACCATCGCAGATTACGATCGGGAGGCAGAGACCATCACCATCGTATTCCAGGTAGTCGGTGCTTCCACCGAGAAGATGAGCCACCTGAAGGCCGGTGATTCTTTCACGGATATCGTAGGACCGCTCGGCAGACCGTCCGAGATGATCGACACACCGATCGAGGAGCTGAAGAAGGAGTCATTTATCTTCATTGCCGGCGGTGTTGGTGCTGCGCCGGTTTATCCGCAGGTGAAGTGGCTGCATGAGCACGGCATCGAGGCGGATGTCATCCTCGGTGCGAGAAACAAGGATCTTCTGATTATGGAAGAGGATCTTCGCAAGGTGGCGGCCAATGTCTATGTATGTACAGATGATGGCTCCTACGGCGAGAAGGGTGTCGTAACCGACATTCTGAAGAAGCTGGTCAATGAAGACGGCAAGAAGTATACGAAGTGCGTAGCCATCGGACCAGTCATCATGATGAAGTTTGCCTGCCTCACCACAAAGGATCTCGGCATCCCGACCATCGTTTCCATGAACCCGATCATGATCGATGGTACCGGCATGTGCGGTGCCTGCCGTCTGATCGTCGGCGATAAGGTGAAGTTTGCCTGCGTGGATGGACCTGAGTTTGATGGACATCTCGTAGACTTCGACCTCGCGATGAAGCGTCAGAGACAGTACAAGGATGAAGAGGGAAGAGCGATGCTCGCATTACAGGAGGGTGCTACACACTCCGGCGGCTGCGAAGCAGATAAATAATCAGGAGGCAGAGAATGGACGTTAAGAATAGAATTCCTGTCCGCGAGCAGGATGCGAAGGTAAGAGCAACAAACTTCGAAGAGGTTTGTCTCGGATATAATGACGAAGAAGCACACCTTGAGGCGACCCGTTGCCTCGAGTGTAAGAACCCTATGTGCGTGAAGGGTTGCCCTGTTTCCATCAACATTCCGGGCTTCATCCATCACGTAAAGGAAGGCAATATCGAGGCAGCAGCAGATGTGATCGCACTGTCCTCTGCACTTCCAGCAGTATGCGGACGTGTCTGCCCTCAGGAGACACAGTGCGAGGGTAAGTGCGTACGTGGTATCAAGGGTGAGGCGATCTCCATCGGTAAGCTCGAGCGTTACGTAGCGGACTGGGCGAGAGAGCATGACTATGTGGCTGCGAAGCCGGGCACACCGAATGGCAAGAAGGTAGCCGTCATCGGTTCCGGTCCTTCCGGACTGACCTGCGCAGGCGATCTTGCAAAGCTCGGCTACGATGTAACCATCTTTGAGGCATTCCATCAGCCAGGTGGCGTTCTCGTATATGGTATTCCAGAGTTCCGTCTTCCGAAGGATCGTGTCGTAAAGCCGGAAATCGAGAACGTAAAGAAGCTCGGTGTAAAGATCGATACCAACGTTATCATCGGTCGTTCCCTGACCATCGATGACCTGCTCACAGAAGAGGGCTTCGATGCCGTATTTATCGGCTCCGGTGCAGGTCTTCCTCGCTTCATGAACATCCCGGGCGAGTCTGCAAACGGTGTTTACTCCGCAAATGAGTTCCTGACACGTAATAATCTTATGAAGGCTTATCGTGATGATTCCGATACGCCGATCAAGGTTGGTAAGAAGGTCGTCGTTGTCGGTGGTGGTAACGTAGCGATGGATGCTGCGAGAACCGCACTTCGTCTCGGCGCAGAGGTACATATCGTATACCGTCGTTCCGAGGAAGAGCTTCCGGCACGTCGTGAGGAGGTTCATCACGCGAAGGAGGAGGGTATCATCTTCGATCTCCTCGAGAATCCGATTCAGATCTATACCGATGAGAATGACTGGGTAAAGGGCGTTCAGATTCAGCGTATGCAGCTCGGTGAGCCGGATGCATCCGGTCGTCGTAGACCAGAAGCGATCCCTGGCGATGTATATGACATGGATTGCGATATGGTCATCATGTCCCTCGGTACCTCTCCGAACCCGCTCATCAAGGATACAACCGCTGGTCTCGACACCAACTCGCATGGCTGTATCATCGCGAAGGAGGAGAACGGACAGACTTCGAAGACCGCCGTTTATGCCGGTGGTGATGCTGTAACCGGCGCTGCAACCGTTATCCTTGCGATGGGTGCCGGTAAGGCTGCTGCAAAGGGCATCGATGATTATCTCATGGGCCGCACCACAGAGTAATCATAAAAGAATTTTGTATACATGAAATTTTCGGCGTGTATTCACTTGAATACACGCCTTCTTTGTGAGAAAATAGACAAAGTTTCCAAGACAGTGTTTTATGCTGTGGAAATTTGAATTTTGCGTCGTTCACGTTTTCGAATTTGCGTGGATTGTTGAAAGGAGATTCATATGACCTATACAAATGAGGTTGAGAACATGTGCCCTATCGCACAGGGTGTTCATCATGGTGCTGCTCCTATTCCTGAAGAGGGAAAGTGGGTACAGTCCAAGGAAGTAAAGGATATTTCCGGATTCACACACGGTGTAGGCTGGTGTGCACCACAGCAGGGTGCCTGCAAGCTTTCTCTGAATATTAAGGAAGGTATCATCCAGGAGGCACTTGTCGAGACCATCGGCTGCTCTGGTATGACGCATTCTGCTGCGATGGCTGCAGAGATTCTTCCGGGTCTTACCGTTCTCGAGGCATTAAACACCGACCTCGTATGTGATGCAATCAACACAGCCATGAGAGAGCTGTTCCTCCAGATTGCATATGGCCGTTCTCAGTCTGCATTCTCCGATGACGGACTTGCCGTAGGTGCAGGTCTTGAGGACCTTGGTAAGGGCCTCCGCTCCCAGGTTGGTACCATGTACGGTACACTGAAGAAGGGACCTCGTTACCTTGAGATGGCTGAGGGTTATGTAACTGACATCGCACTGGATAAGGATGATCAGATTATCGGTTACAAGTATGTTAACCTCGGTAAGATGACAGACTTCATCAAGAAGGGTGATGATCCTACCACAGCATGGGAGAAGGCAAAGGGCCAGTACGGTCGTATCGACGATGCTGTTAAGTTCATCGATCCACGTAAGCAGTGATAAGCTCAGAAGGAGGAAATTAAGATGGCATTATTTGAGGGATACGAGAGACGTATCAAGCAGATCAATGAAGCTTTAAATAAGTACGGTATCGCTGATATCGAAGAAGCTCGTAAGATTACAGAAGACGCTGGCCTCGATGTTTACAACATGGTAAAGGGCGTTCAGACCATTTGCTTCGAGAATGCTTGCTGGGCTTACATCGTAGGTGCTGCAATCGCAATCAAGAAGAACTGCAGAAACGCAGCTGACGCTGCCGCTGCAATCGGTGAGGGACTTCAGTCCTTCTGCATCCCTGGTTCCGTAGCAGACAACCGTAAGGTAGGTCTCGGCCATGGTAACCTGGGCAAGATGCTCCTTTCTGAGGAAACCGAGTGCTTCTGCTTCCTCGCAGGTCACGAGTCCTTCGCAGCCGCTGAGGGTGCGATCGGTATAGCAAACAACGCAAACAAGGTTCGTGTGAAGCCGCTTCGTGTTATCCTGAACGGCCTCGGCAAGGACGCTGCGAAGATCATCTCCAGAATCAACGGATTCACCTTCGTTGAGACTGAGTATGATCCATATACCAACACCGTCACCGAGACAGAGCGCATCGCTTATTCCGATGGCCCAAGAGCGAAGGTTAACTGCTATGGCGCAAACTCTGTTCCAGAGGGCGTAGCCATCATGTGGAAGGAGAACGTAGACGTTTCCATCACTGGTAACTCTACCAACCCGACCAGATTCCAGCACCCGGTTGCAGGCACCTACAAGAAGGAGCGCCTCGAGGCTGGTAAGAAGTACTTCTCCGTAGCATCAGGCGGAGGAACCGGACGTACACTTCACCCGGATAACATGGCAGCAGGTCCTGCTTCCTACGGTATGACCGATACACTCGGCCGTATGCACAGTGATGCACAGTTCGCTGGCTCATCTTCTGTACCTGCACACGTAGAGATGATGGGTCTGATCGGCATGGGCAACAACCCTATGGTTGGCGCTACTGTATCCGTTGCCGTAGCTGTCGCTGAGGCTGCAAAGGCTGGCAAGTTCTAAAGGATTTTTCCACAATTATACGAACGAGGGGTTATCGCTTCGATAGCCCCTCGTTTTTAAAAATCGAAAGGATGTGAATATATGGCAGATTTCAGCACGGAAGAAGGAAAGGCAGCGAATAAAAACGGTATATTGCGGGCACTTTTCGTCGGGCTGGCACTGATCATTCAGATTCTTCTGATCATCTCCTTTTTTACGAGACTGAGCCGGTACGCGGAGTGGGTACAGAATGTGACGGAGGTGATCGCACTGCTCATGGTGCTTGTCATCTACGGGCAGCATAAGACGAGCTCGATGAAGATGCCGTGGATCATCCTCATCATGGCGTTTCCGGTGTTCGGTATCGTCCTGTACTTCCTCATCGGTCTCGATGTGTCGACACGGAAGATGCGGGAGCGTTACCAGAAAATCGATCATGTGCTGTTCCTGGCACTGAAGGATACTGCGGATCCGGCGGATCTGGAAGCGTTGAAAAAGGAGAATCCGGCAGCGGCCTCCATCGCACAGTATCTTCAGAATTATGCCTCCTACCCGGTTTACCGGAACACGGATGTCGAGTATTACGATGATGCCGCGAAGGGCCTGGAGGCGCAGCTTCGCGATCTTCGGAAGGCGAAGCAGTTCATCTTCATGGAGTACCATGCCATCGAGGATAAGGAGTCCTGGTGGCGTATCGAAGAGGTGCTCGTCGAGCGTGTGAAGGCCGGCGTCCATGTGCGTGTGTTCTATGATGATATGGGTTCCATCGGCTTCATCACGACGGATTTCGTGAAGAAGATGGAGCGACTCGGGATTCACTGCCGTGTATTTAATCCGTTCGCACCAGGCGCAAACCTCTTCCTGAATTACCGTGATCACCGAAAGATCACCGTCATCGATAACCGTGTCGGCTTCACCGGTGGCTATAATCTCGCCAATGAGTATTTCAATGTGACACACCCATACGGGCAGTGGAAGGACAGCGGTATCCGCATCGAGGGACCAGCGGTGCAGAGCATGACCCTCACCTTCCTCGAGATGTGGAATGCTGTCCGCGCGACCGACTGGGACGACCCGGATGCGCTTCGTTTCCTGAAGAGCTATCACTATACCGCGAAGGAGCCGACGGGCTTCATCCAGCCGTATGCCGACAGTCCGATGGATGACGAGCAGGTCGGGGAGAATGTCTACATCAGTATGGCGAACAAAGCAGAGAAGTACTGCTACTTCATCACACCGTATCTGATCATCACGGATGAGATGAACCATGCACTCGGACTCGCGGCGAAGCGAGGTGTGGATGTGCGGATCATCACGCCGGGTATCCCGGATAAGCGGATGGTCTACGGTGTCACTCGCTCCTTCTATAACGGCCTCGTGCGGAATGGTGTCCGCATCTTCGAGTGGACGCCGGGCTTCTGCCATGCGAAGATGAGCGTGGCCGATGATCGGATGGCGACCTGCGGTACCATCAACCTTGACTATCGTTCCCTGTATCACCACTTCGAGAACGGCTGCTTCCTGGCGGACTGCTCCGCGGTACAGGAGATCAAGGCGGACTTCGACCGTACATTTAAGGAGTGCCGTGAGGTGACGGATGAATACCGCATCGGCCGCCGAGGCACCTTTAAGCGACTGTGGCAGCTCTTTCTTCGTCTCTTTGCAGAGCTGATGTGATGCTGGAGAACAGGTATATGGGAATTTCTTTTGTAGTAAACAGCGTGCTGCTCGGCGTCGGTCTGGCGATGGATGCCTTTTCCGTATCGATGGCGGATGGGCTCTCGAATCCGAAGATGCCGCGCGCGGAGATGGGCCGGATCGCCGGCTGCTTCGCGTTCTTCCAGTGGCTTATGCCGATGCTCGGCTGGGTGCTGGTCCACACGATCGTGCTGTACTTTCAGGCCTTTCAGAAGCTGATTCCATGGATCGCGCTGATTCTTCTCTGCTATATCGGTGGCAGCATGCTGCTGGAGGGGATTCGGAACCCGGAGGGAGAGGAGTGTGGCATCGAAGAGACGGATGCGAAGCTTCCGCTCGGGAAGCTCGCGATGCAGGGCGTCGCTACCTCGATCGATGCACTTTCGGTCGGCTTCACGATTTCGGAGTACCACCTGATGGAAGCATTGGCCGCGACCATCCTCATCGCGGTCGTGACCTTTGTGATCTGTAGCGGCGGACTCCAGATCGGACGCGTGGCCGGCACGAAGCTGAGCGGTAAGGCGGCCATCCTCGGCGGTGTGATCCTGATCGGCATCGGGATCGAGATTTTCGTCAGCGGTCTGTTTTTCGGATGAGCTGCTCACCAGCGGTATCTGCCGATCATGACAGAATAGTCGTACGTATGATAACAGCCAGTGGCCTTTCGACCGCTGGCTGTTCTTGTAGGCATGAGTGAAGCACACGTGGCGCGGCGTCTTCTGTGAATCAGTCGTCTCTCCCAAAAAGCGAAGCGAGTGCATACAGCGCGCCGCCGAGGCAGATCGCGATGTCACCGATGTTCACGATGATCTTTTTCAGGCTTCCGATGCGGATGTTCAGGTAGTCCGTGACTTCGCCATGCATTCCGCGGTCGAGAACGTTACTGAGCGCACCGCCGATCACGATGGACATGCCGAGCTTCCGGAGCTTATAGCGCTTCGGGAAGTAGGCGGTCATATACTGGAGTCCACCGGCGAGGAAGCCGACCGCGGCCATGGAGCTCAGCTTTACGAACTCCGGATATTCCTTGAGATGCCCCTTCGAGAAGCCCGGATTATGTGCGCGCATGATCTGCACATAGCCCTTCGTGCCTGGCATCTCGCGAGGGAAGTTCTCCTCCGGCTCGGTATCGATCGCTGTCTTAAACATCTGGTCGATGGAGCAGATGAGGCTCGCAATCGCCGTATAGTGCATGAACTCACCTGAAATCGTCCAGATCAGATGTGTGGTCTTCATATTCTTGATCAGTCCCATAAGGCACCTCCTTTTATAAACTATATTATATCAGTTTTTTTCGATCCTGACGACGTTTCCGGCGCACCCGGTTGATATATCGCTCGAAGGCACCGCTGTTCAGATACTCCGCGAGCACATACTGATCATAGGTCGGAACAGTGCAGGAGTAGAAGCTGATCTTTGCCTTCAGCTCCGCCGCCCACTTCTTCGGGAGCAGCATATAACCGGTTCGGATCGCCGGGGAGATGGTTTTCGTGAAGGTGTTCATATAGATGACCGTCTCCTCTGGTGCCAGCGAAAAGAGCGTGTCCTCCGATTTCGTCGAGGGTGAGAATTCGGAGGCGTAATCATCCTCGATGATCATAGCCTGGCGCTGCTTCGCCCAGGAGATGTACTCCTGTCGCTTGCCGGCCGTCGCCGTCACACCGCTCGGATAGGAGTCGAAGGGTGTCACATGCAGTACGCCTGCGTTCGAACGCCGGAGCTCACTCGAGTGAATGCCGTGATGGCCGAGCTTCAGAAGCTCGCAGTGCGCACCGTTCGCCTCATACACCCTCCGTATCTTTTCGTAGGAAGGATCCTCCAGCGCATAGACCCGCTCACGCCCGAGCATCTGTACGATCAGGCTGTAGAGGTACTCGGATCCGGCTCCCACGATGATCTGCGAAACATCGACATGGATGCCTCGGCTCCGCTGCAGGTAGCGCGCGATGCTCTCGCGGAAGTAGAGTGTTCCCTCGTTCGGTGAGCGCTGCATGCACTCCTCCGCATATTCCGACAGTACGCGCCGCATCGTCCGTGCGAAGCCCGCGAAGGAAAGCTCTGTGGCGGCTGCCTCGTACTGATCCGTCGCCGGTACGCCTTCTGCCTGGGTCAATGCAGAGATCATGGTTCCGCCCGCTGCTTCTGCTGAAGCTCGGAAGGTCATATTCTCTGCCGGCCGACTGTCTCCGGTGGCGACGAAAGAGCCGGAAGGCGTGCCATCTGCGTGCCGGCCGTCTGCATCGTCCGAAGCATCCCCGACGGGGAAGGCATCCTCTGAGCGGTAGCAGACGAAGTAACCGCTGCGCTCGCGCGCCTCGATGTAGCCCTCGTCGATGAGGAGATTATAAGCGTGCTCCACCGTGATGACCGAGGTATCGGTCTGCTCCGCCATCGTCCGCTTCGACGGTACGCGCTCACCGAGCGCATAGGCGCCACTCGTGATGTCGCCGCGGAGTGCTTCGTAAATCTTCAGATAGGCTGGTCGTTTCGTTTCATCTGCTGGTCGCATAACTTCTCTTTTCTGACGTGAAAATCTATAATCAGATTATAACATGAAAATTTCGATGTGCGAAATCGGCATCAGCGTATATACTATAGCTTCAGAACCAACAGGACATATAGGAATCAAATGATGGAAATATCAGAACAGATGACACAGAAGCTGATCGAGTGGTATGCGGAGAAGCGCCGGATCCTCCCGTGGCGTGAGAATCCGACCCCGTACCATGTGTGGATCTCCGAGATCATGCTGCAGCAGACCCGGGTAGATACCGTGAAGGGCTACTATGCACGCTTTCTCGCGAGCTGCCCGGATATCCGTGCGCTGGCAGAGGCCCCGGAGGACGTCTACATGAAGCTCTGGGAGGGGCTCGGCTACTACTCCCGCGTGCGGAATATGCATAAGGCGGCAGAGGAGATTATGACAGCGTATGGCGGGGAGATGCCGGGAAGCTATGAGAAGCTTCTCGGGATCACAGGCATCGGACCGTATACCGCGGCGGCCATCGCCTCCATCGCCTTCGGGGAGAAAGTACCGGCGGTCGATGGAAACCTCCTGCGCGTATTCGCCCGGCTCAGCGCGTATCCGGAGAATATCAAGACGGAGAAGGCACGAAAGGTGGCTGCCGAATACTACCTTCGCTGGATGCCGGAGGGCGTACGCACCACGCAGGGTACGGCGTCAGCAGAAAAATGTCTTGAGACAGCGCGTCTGTCACTGACGGATACGGGGGCGGGCGTTCCGGATGCAGACCGTGTTGCAGAGCGGGCGACGTGTGCTGCTCACGGTTTCTACACACCGGGCAGCTTTAACCAGGCCCTCATGGATCTTGGGGCGACGATCTGCCTCCCGAACCGTGCACCGCTCTGCACAGACTGCCCGCTCCGGGACTTCTGCACGGCGCACGCCCGTGGAGAAGAGACCGCCTACCCTGTCATGCCAGAGAAGAAGGCACGTCGCATCGAGGACCGCACGGTTTTTCTGATTCATGACGCAGGAAGAATCGTCATCGGCAAGCGACCGCCGAAAGGCCTGCTCGCAAGCCTCTATGAGTTTCCGAACACCGAAGGCCACCTCTCCGAAGCGGACGCCCTCCGGTATGTGGCCGGCCTCGGCATCCAGGCGCTCCGCATCCGCCCGCTGCCGGCCGCGAAGCACATCTTCAGCCACATCGAGTGGCACATGATCGGCTACGCCATCACCGTTGACGAACTCGCCCCCTTCGACAGCGATCAGCTCCTCCTCGTCTCTCTGAAGGAGCTCGCCGAAACCTACTCGATCCCTTCCGCCTTCGCCGCCTATCGCAGCCTGCTCCCGGAAGAGGGATGAGAAGCAGGAAAGCCCGGAGTACTGTGCTTCTGGTGGCAGCCCTCCGGGCGCTCCTGTCCTGGTCACACGAGACCGGAAAGCCCGGAAAACACAGGTCTTTTCGCAGAAACCTTGCTAGTCATACCGCGTTTTGTTATAATATCGTTTGCTATTGCCCTCAGGTGAGGTCTCTGTACACGCCCGGGAGCCGGCAAATTTTATATAATAAAGGAAGATTTTCCAATGAACAAGAAGATGAAGGGTGCACTGGGACTTCTGGCAGTGCTGGCGATTACCGTCGGTTTCTGCTTCCTCGGAGTTCATGGTGCGAAGGACATTAAGCTGGGCCTGGATCTGAACGGCGGTGTTTCCATCACCTACCAGACCACCGAAGACAACCCGACCTCTGAGCAGATGTCGGATACCGTCTATAAGCTCCAGCTGAAGGCACAGGGCTACTCGACCGAGGCCCAGGTTTACCAGGAGGGAAGCAATCGTATCAACATCGATATCCCTGGTGCAACCGATGCAAATGAAATTCTCGAGGAGCTCGGTGAGCCGGGTACACTCCAGTTCGCAGATTCGCAGGGCCAGGTGCTCCTGACCGGTGATGATGTAAAGAACGCAAGTGCGGGTATGACGGATCAGAACGGATCCCGTCAGTATATCATCCAGCTTCAGTTTAACGAGGCCGGTGCGAAGAAGTTTGCAGATGCAACTGCTGCCAATGTCGGTAAGCCACTCTACATCATCTATAACGATCAGATCATCTCCGCACCGAACGTACAGGAAGCTATCACGGGTGGACAGGCCTCCATTACCGGTATTACCGACTACGATGAGGCGACCCGTATCGCCTCCACGATCCGTATCGGTGCACTTCCGGTACAGCTCACGGAGCTTCGTTCGAACGTGATCGGTGCAACCCTCGGACAGGAAGCGATTTCGACCTCCCTTCGTGCAGGTCTCGTCGGCCTCGTCCTCGTTATGCTCTTTATGATCGCGGTATACAGACTGCCGGGCTTCGTAGCATCCCTTGCGCTGATCATGTATACCGGCCTCGAGCTCGTGCTTCTGCAGGCCTTTGAGGTCACCCTGACACTCCCGGGTATCGCCGGTATCATCCTTTCTGTCGGTATGGCAGTGGATGCCAATGTCATCATCTTCACACGTATGAAGGAAGAGCTGGGCGCCGGCCGCACGATCGAGCAGGCCGTGAAGGCGGGTTACAGCAAGGCACTTTCTGCCATCATCGATGGTAATGTTACGACCCTCATCGCAGCAGCCGTTCTCTACCTGAGAGGCTCCGGAACCGTCAAGGGCTTCGCAACGACCCTGGCGATCGGTATCGTGATCTCCCTGATCACGGCACTTTTCGTTACGAGAGCACTCCTTGCATGCTTTATCAGCTTCGGCTGCACGAGCCCGGCACTCTATGGTGTACGTAAGGATGTGAAGATCCTTGATTTCATCAAGTTCCGTAAGATCGCCTACACCATCTCCGCGGTGGTTATCATCGCAGGCTTCCTGTTCATGGGCATGAATAAGGCTTCTCTCGGAAACCTGTTCAACTATGACCTCGATTTCCAGGGTGGTTCTTCTACGAACGTCACCTTCAACGAGGACATGTCCCTTGAGGAGATCGATGCGAAGGTTGCACCGATCTTCAAGAACATCACCGGTGGTACCGCGTCCGTACAGGCTTCGAAGGTTGCCGGCACGAACGAGGTCATCATCAAGACCAGAACACTGACGACTGAGGAGCGTACCGAGCTCTATAAGGATCTCGTCGACGAGTTCCAGGTAGATGAAGCGAAGATTACGACCGAGAACATCTCCGGTGCCGTATCGAAGGAGATGAAGGCGGATGCCGTCTGGGCATTCCTGATCGCCATCGTCTGCATGCTGATCTACATCTGGATCCGTTTCAAGGATATCAAGTTTGCATCCGCAGCGGTTATGGCACTGACGCACGATGTTCTGATCACGACCGCGTTCTATGCAGCACTGAAGTGGGCCGTGGGTTCTACGTTTATCGCCTGCATCCTGACCATCGTGGGTTATTCGATCAATGCAACCATCGTTGTATTCGACCGTATCCGTGAGAATCTCGAGGATCCGACGAAGCGTGGTGATCTGGCAAATGTTGTGAATGACGCAATCTCCCAGACCTTCACCCGTTCGATCAATACCTCCCTCACCACCTTCATCATGGTGCTGGTACTCTTCGTGATGGGTGTATCCTCCATCCGCGACTTCACCATGCCGCTGATGGTTGGTATCGTCTCCGGATGCTGGTCTTCCGTAACGATCGCAGGTCCGCTCTGGTATGACCTCAGCATGTACGCTGCGAAGAAGAAGGCAGCGAAGAAGGCCGCCGAGAAGGCAGCGAAGGTTGAAAAGAAGTCACAGAAGATGCAGAAGGGCCGGCAGGTTTAAGCCCCGCGGCTTTCGACAGAGCGCTTGACGTATCTGTAAATCTCCGTTACATTAGAGACCGGTCCATTTGGACCGGTCTTTTTGTAGCTATACATAACTGAAATCCTGGCCAAGGGGTCAGACCCCCTCTCGGAGGGATGCATCCCACTTACGCCTTTCAGAAAGGGGGTCAGACCCCCATATGTTATGGATTCTTCATGAGGGAAGCCCTATCAAAAAATGGAACTATGCGCGCCGGGCTGCTTTCCCGGTCTGCGTTTGAGAGAATCAAGCAATCGAGGTTCAGAGAATGAAGTATGAAATTGTCGCGACCAGCGGACGCGCGAAATCCGCTCACATGGAGACGGTACATGGAAACATCGAAACACCGGTCTTCATGAATGTCGGCACGGTCGCTGCCATCAAGGGCGGCGTGTCGACGGATGATCTTCGGGAGATCGGCACCCAGGTCGAGCTTAGCAACACCTACCATCTCCACGTGCGTACCGGCGATCAGCTCATCAAGGAGTTCGGCGGTCTTCATCAGTTTATGAACTGGGATCGTCCGATCCTGACCGACTCCGGCGGATTCCAGGTCTTCTCCCTGGCCGGTACCGGACGAAAGATCAAGGAGGAGGGGGTCACCTTCCACAGTCACATCGACGGTCGCCGTATCTTTATGGGACCGGAGGAGTCGATGCAGATCCAGTCAAATCTCGGCTCGACCATCGCGATGGCCTTTGACGAGTGCCCGCCGGCCCTCGAGGACCGGAAGTACATCGTGCCATCCGTCGAGCGTACGACCCGCTGGCTGCAGCGCTGTAAGGATGAGATGGCCCGTCTCAACAGTCTGCCGGATACCGTGAATAAGGAGCAGCTCCTGTTCGCCATCAACCAGGGTGGTATCTTCGAGGACATCCGTACGGCGCATGCCGATACGATTTCAGCGATGAACCTCGATGGTTATGCCGTCGGCGGCCTCGCGGTCGGTGAGACCCACGAGCAGATGTACCACATCCTCGATGTCGTGGTGCCGCATCTGCCGAAGGAGAAGCCGACCTACCTTATGGGTGTCGGTACCCCGGCGAACATCATCGAAGCCGTGGACAGAGGCATTGACTTCTTCGACTGTGTATATCCGTCGAGAAACGGACGTCATGGTCATGTCTACACGCATAAGGGGAAAATCAATCTCTTCAACCAGAAGTATGAGCTCGACCATCGTCCGATCGAGGAGGGCTGCAAGTGCCCGGTATGTGCCGGACGGAAGCTTGCGGATGGCAGCTACACCGGCGGCTACAGCCGTGCGTACATCCGTCACCTCCTGAAGGCGAAGGAGATTCTCGGTATGCGTATGTGCGTACTGCATAATCTGTACTTCTACAACCACCTGACCGAGGAAATCCGCGGTGCGATCCGTGGAGGCTACTGGGACAGCTGGAAGGCGGAGGCCCTCGATAAGCTCGAGACCTACGACCGTGGCGAAGAATAATATACTGTTACCAAACTGATTTTTCGAAAAATCACCCCCACACAAAATGGTTTGATTGCGTAAAAAAATTATGCTATCATGACTTCATACTATTTTGGGAGAGTATAGACCGTCGATAATCGGAATCGGAGACAGGATGAACGCGATACTTTATGAGTCAATCAATACGGCAGAGGAGCAGCTGAAGGTCAGTCTGGACTGGCATGATGACCCGGAAATCATCTATTTTAAAAACGGGCACTACAAGCTGACCCTGAACCTCCGGGAGTATGAGATCCAGGATGAGTGCATCTGCATCGTGAACGCTGGCGTGCTGCGCAAGCTCGAGTCCATCGGGACGAAGGGCAATGCCTACTCCCTCCGCTTTCATCTCGCGGATCTCTGCTTCCGTCAGGCGGAGGACCCGGTCAATACCGCCCTGCTCGAGCCACTCGCCGGCGGACAGCTCTGCTTTTCGGATTTTATCACCGTGTCAGATTTCGGCTTCCTGCAGATCCTGCGCCTGTTTAACGAGATGGTGCGCCGCTTCCGGGACTACGGAACGAAGACGGAGCAGGAGGACAGCAGTATCCGGACCTATGCGCTGCCGGCGGTCGCCGATCAGCTGATGATCATGGCCGACCTTCTGCGCCTCATCGCCATGTTCGATGCGAACGGCCTCGTTCACGAACGCGAGGAGAGCGACTCCGAGAAGCAGGTGCTCGCCATCAAGGAGACCATTCAGTACATCCGTGCGCACTACCAGGAGAAGATTTATGTCCGGAACCTCTCGGAGCTCACCGGACTCAACGAGCAGTACTTCATCCGCTTCTTCGGAAGCGTAACCGGCGAGTCTCCGCTCGATTATATCAATGCTTATCGCGTGGAGCAGGCGGCCCGCCTCCTGAAGGACTCCGACACCCATGTCTATGAGATCGCGGAGCGGTGCGGCTTCCATAATATCGGAAACTTCATCAAGATCTTCCGGTCCTTCATGGGACAGACACCACATAAATATCGTAAACAGTTTGGAAGAGAGGACGATTAAACCATGACCTTATACTATCCTGCAATTATTCGTAATAAGACGAGCGAAGGCTATCGTGTCGATTTCCTGGACCTCGACGACTGCTACGGCGTCGGCCCGACCGAAGAGGAAGCCCTCGCCGATGCCCGCTATAACGCCATCAACTGGATCCAGCTCGAACTCGAGGACACCAACGACCTCCCACCACACACCGTACAGGCGGATGTTCACCTGGCACCAGGTGAGAAATACATCGACATGATGATCATCATGCCGCGTGAAGGCTGGGACGAGTAGACAATTTTAGATTTTTCCGAACTCGAAGTACTTTGTTTCCAGGGCCTGCCCGCCGGGCCTCCGATACCATGATTTCGCCCCTTGCAAAGGGGTACTCCCTGTGCTATAGTATCTCGGAACTAAGGACCGCACGGATAGGAGGAACCATGTCTACTCTTCTTAAAAATGCATCGATTTTCACGAAACAGGGCTTTCGAAAGCAGGACGTTCTGATCTCTGATCACAGAGTACTGTTTACAGATTCCATTGATAATTTAACAGCTGATACCATTGATACCGTTTATGATTTAAACGGTTTGTTCATGATTCCGGGCTTCGTTGATGTACATGTACATTTGCGTGAGCCCGGTTTTTCGTATAAGGAAACGATCCGCACCGGCACCGATGCCGCGGCGCATGGCGGCTATACCGCGGTCTGCGCGATGCCGAATCTGAAGCCGGCACCGTCGAGCCTCGCGAACCTGCAGCCGGAGCTTGAGGCGATCCGGAAGGATGCACTGGTGCATGTCTACCCGTATGGCACCATCACCGAGCAGCAGACCGGACGCGGAGCCCTCGGAAAGATGGAGGAGATCGCGCCGTATGTGATCGCCTACTCCGATGACGGAAAGGGCATGCAGGACGAAGCCTCTATGCGGGAGGCGATGCAGCGGGCGAAGCGCCTCGACCGTATGATCGTCGCGCACTGCGAGGATGAGCGTGAGCTCGTACCGGGCGGCTGCATCCATGACGGTGAGTATGCACGTCTGCACCACCATATCGGCATCAACTCCGCGTCTGAGTGGAAGCAGGTTGAGCGCGATGTACGTCTCGCGGCAGAGACGGGTGTGCGTTACCATGTCTGCCATATTTCCACGAAGGAATCTGTGGATATCATCCGCGAAGCAAAGAAGGACGGCACCCACGTGACCGGTGAGACTGGCCCGCACTATCTGATGTTTACGGATATGGATCTTCAGGAGTCTGGCAGCTGGAAGATGAATCCGCCGATCCGCAGCGCGGAGGACCGTCATGCGCTCCTCGAGGGCATCAAGGACGGCACCATCGACTGCATCATCACAGACCATGCACCGCACAGTGCGGAGGAGAAGTCGAGAGGACTTGATCAGGCCTCCTTCGGTATCGTCGGACTGGAGACCTGCTTCCCGGCACTGTACCGGAATCTCGTGCTGCGTGACCCGGAGCATCCGGCATCCGGGAAGGGCGCGATCACACTGGAGAAGCTCATCGAGCTCATGTGCGTGAACCCGCGTCAGATCTTCGGTATCGCCGGCCCGCAGTACATCGAGGATGGCGTCGAAGCGGATCTCACGATCCTCGACCTCGATAAGGTATGGACCGTCGACAGTACGAAGTTCTACTCACAAGGACACAGCACCCTCTACGATGGTATGGAGGTGCAGGGTGAGGTCGTGAAGACCTTCGTCGGCGGCCGCGAGGTCTATGACCGCGAAAAGGGCATCGAGCGTTGACTGGCTGACCGAAATGGCATTGATCACAAAAACGCATCGTACGACCGCATACATGGTATCATTTGATTACCAGGCAGAGCCCGCAGGGCGCGGACGAAGCCTTTTTATCAGAATACAGAACAGGAGGAGAATCAGAGACCTATGAAGGACGTTGAATTTAAAGTACTGAGCAACGAAATGATCGCCCAGGACATCTTCCGTATGACGCTGGACGGCGACACCTCGGACATCACGAAGCCGGGGCAGTTCGTCGAAATCAAGATCCCGGGACGCTATCTCCGTCGCCCGATTTCCGTGTGTGACTGGAGCGAGGGGAAACTGACCCTGATCTATAAGGTCGTCGGTGAGGGCACCGAGGATCTGAGCTTCCTGGAGCCGGGCGAGTACCTGACCGCACTGACCGGCCTCGGCAACGGCTATGACCTCCGGAATATCCCGAAGAACCCGGTCATCGCCGGCGGCGGTGTCGGTGTACCGCCGATGTACGCACTGGCGAAGGCACTGAAGCAGCAGGGCATCACCCCGTATGTAGCCCTCGGCTTCAACTCGAAGGACGATGTGTTCTATGAGCAGGAGTTCCGTGCGCTCGGGGTGCCGGTCAATGTCGCCACCGTCGATGGCAGTCACGGCGCGAAGGGCTTCGTCACCGACATCTTCGGTGATCACCACGACTACGCCTTCGCCTGCGGCCCGGAGCCGATGCTGAAGGCCGTATACAACAGCGTAAAGGATGGACAGTTCAGCTTCGAGGCACGCATGGGCTGCGGCTTCGGTGCCTGCATGGGCTGCAGCAAGAAGACGAAGCACGGCTTCAAGCGCGTCTGCAAGGATGGCCCTATTTTCACATGGGAGGAGATCGTATGGTAGATATCACGACAGAGCTTTCTGGCATCAAACTGACAAACCCGGTCATTCCGGCCTCTGGAACCTTCGGCTACGGAAAGGAATACTGGGATCTCTATGATCTCGATATCCTCGGCTCCATCTCCTTCAAGGGAACGACGGTCGAGGAGCGTTACGGCAACGAGCTTCCGCGTATCGCTGAGTGCCCGTCCGGTATGATCAACTCCGTCGGCCTCCAGAATCCAGGCATGCACGAGGTCATCGAGAAGGAGCTTCCGGAGCTTCGGGAGCACTTCCACAAGCCACTCGTAGCGAACATCTCCGGCTTCAGTATCCCGGAGTACGTACAGCTCGCGGAGGCCATGAGTGAGGTGCCGGAGGTCGGTATCCTCGAGGTCAATGTCTCCTGCCCGAACGTACATGGCGGTGGCATGGCCTTCGGTACCAGCGCAGAAAACGTGGCGGCGGTCACCCGTGAGGTGAAGAAGGTCGCGAAGAAGCCGGTGTATATCAAGCTGAGCCCGAACGTCACCGACATCGTATCGATCGCGAAGGCGGCAGAAGAGGCCGGCGCAGACGGTCTCGCCCTCATCAACACCCTGCTCGGCATGCGTATCGACATCCGTCGTCGCCAGCCGGTGATCAAGAACAGGATGGGCGGCTTCTCCGGTCCGGCGATCTTCCCGGTTGCGGTCCGTATGGTCTACCAGGTATCGCACGCGGTGAAGCTTCCAGTCATCGGTATGGGCGGTGTCTCCACGGCGAAGGACGTCATCGAGATGATGATGGCCGGTGCCAGTGCGGTCGAGGTCGGCGCTGCGAACCTCGTGAATCCGTATGTCTGCCGTGACATCATCGAGGACCTGCCGGAGGTATGCGCGGAGCTCGGCATCGAGCGCCTCAGCGACATCATCGGCTGCGTGGAATAAATATTTAATATATAGGAGGAATATATGGGTAAGGACGTAATTATTGCACTGGATTTTCCGAGCGCGGAGGAAACCTACCGCTTTCTCGATCAGTTCACCGGCCGCAAGCCGTTCGTAAAGATCGGTATGGAGCTTTTCTATGCCGAGGGACCACAGATCGTGCGTGAGATCAAAAAGCGCGGTCACAAGGTCTTCCTCGATCTGAAGCTCCACGATATCCCGAACACCGTGAAGGGCGGCATGCAGTCCCTGCGTGATCTCGGCGTCGACATGACGAACGTACATGCGAGCGGCGGTATCCGCATGATGAAGGCGGCGGTCGAGGGACTCACGAGAGAGGATGGCACCCGTCCGATCCTGATCGCGGTGACACAGCTCACCTCTACCTCCCAGGAGACCATGACCGAGGAGCTGCTCATCGATCGTCCGATCGCAGACGTCGTCGTACAGTATGCGAAGAACGCGCAGGCAGCCGGACTCGAGGGCGTCGTATGCTCGCCGCTCGAGGCAGGTCGTATCCATGAGGAGGTCGGTGCAGACTTCCAGACCATCACCCCGGGTATCCGTTTCGCAGGCGATGCGGTCGGTGATCAGGCACGTGTGACGACCCCGGCGAAGGCACGTGAGATCGGCTCTGATTACATCGTGGTCGGCCGCTCCATCACGGCAGCCGCCGATCCGGTCGCGGCGTACGAGCGCGCGATGGCGGATTTCGTCGGCTGAGACGCTGTGGCGCTTCGTGATGATGTGAAGCCGGAAGCATTGGACGCAGGAACATAAGAACAGAAGAAACAGATCGGTGTCCGAAGCACGGCCGCTGATCCGCTTAGAATAAGGAGTATGACTATGGCAACGAAGGAAGATATCGCAAGAGGTCTGTTATCGATTAAGGCAGTATTTTTAAAGCCGGACGATCCATTTACCTGGGCGTCGGGCATCAAGTCCCCGATCTACTGTGACAACCGTCTGGTACTGAGCTACCCGGAGGTTCGTTCCCTCGTAGAGCATGCCATCGCCGATAAGGTGAAGGAGCTCTACCCGGAGGCAGAGGCACTCGAGGGCACCAGCACCGCGGGTATCGCACATGCAGCGATCGCAGCGGACATCCTCGGACTCCCGATGGGCTATGTGCGTGGTTCTGCGAAGGATCACGGCCGCAAGAACCAGATCGAGGGAAGACTCGAGAAGGGTGAGAAGGTCGTCGTGATCGAGGATCTGATCTCCACCGGTGGTTCCGTGCTCGACTGCGTGGAGCCACTTCGTGAGGCCGGCGCAGAGGTGCTCGGCATCGTGTCCATCTTCACCTATGGCATGCAGAAGGGCATCGACCGCCTGAGCGCAGCGAACGTGGTGAACACCTCGCTCTGCGACCTCGACACGCTCGTCAAGGTAGCGGTTGAAGAGAACTACATCAAGCCGGAGGATGAGGCGAAGCTGCTCAAGTTCCGTGATAATCCTTCCGACGAATCCTGGATGACCCACAAGGGATAAAACATACATACATGAGACATTGGCATAAGATATAAGACTGAAGGAGGCTTTCTGATGGCAAGAAGTATTGTAAATATTCTGGATCTTTCAGTAGATGAGATTCATCATCTGCTGGATCTCGCCGATGATATCGACCAGCACCCGGAGAAGTATCAGGATCGATGCGCACATAAGCAGCTCGCGACACTGTTTTTCGAGCCGTCCACGCGTACGAGACTGAGCTTCGAGTCCGCGATGCTCGCACTAGGGGGACAGACCCTGGGCTTCGCCGGTGCATCGAACACGAGTGCGTCGAAGGGTGAGTCGGTGGCCGATACGATCGAGGTGATATCGAACTATGTTGACATCATCGCGATGCGTCATCCGAAGGAGGGCGCGCCGGTCGTGGCAGCGATGCACACCAGTGTTCCTCTGGTCAATGCAGGCGATGGCGGACACTTCCATCCGACCCAGACACTCGCGGATCTTCTTACGATCCGTCGTACGAAGGGCACCGTCGAGGGCCTGACCATCGGTTTCTGCGGCGACCTCAAGTTCGGCCGTACCGTGCACTCCCTCATCGATGCGATGCTCCGCTATCCGAATAACCGCTACATCCTGATCTCCCCGGAGGAGCTTCGTCTTCCGGAGTATGAGATCGATAAGCTGAAGGAGGCGGGTGCTGAGTTCGTCGAGACGAAATCCCTCGAGGAGGCGATGCCGGAGCTCGATATCCTCTACATGACCCGCGTGCAGAAGGAGCGTTTCTTCAACGAGGAGGATTACCTTCGTCTGAAGGATATCTATATCCTGACCCCGGAGAAGCTGAAGACCGCGAAGGCGGATATGGCCATCCTTCATCCGCTCCCTAGAGTCAACGAGATCTCCGTTGCGGTGGACCAGGATCCGCGTGCGAAGTACTTCTACCAGACCCGCTGCGGCAAGCAGATGCGTATGGCACTGATTCTGTATCTTTTAGGACTGGATAAGTAAGGAGGCATGACATGAAGGTAGATGGAATTGAGAATGGTATCGTACTCGACCATATCACAGCTGGAAAGGGGATGCTGGTGTACAAGTACCTGCACCTCGATCGCCTCACGTCACAGGTGGCGCTGATCCAGAACTGCAGCTCCGGAAAGATGGGACGGAAGGACATCGTGAAGATCTCTGAGGATCTCGATATCGACCTCGATGTCCTCGGCTACATCGATCCGGGTATCACCGTAAACTACATCAAGAACGGTGCACGTGTGGAGAAGAAGGCACTGAGCCTGCCGGAGACCCTCACAAACGTGCTGACCTGCAAGAATCCGCGCTGCATCAGCTCGACCGAGCAGGAGCTTCCGCAGGTCTTCAAGATCGTCGACCGGAACCGCGCACTCTATCGCTGCGCGTACTGCGACACCATCGTACGGAACGAAGAGCTGAAGTAAATACATCATCGTACGCCATGGCCCCGGAGGGCCGGCATCAGAAACACAGTACTCCGAGTTCGGAAAAATCACAAATTGGGCCCTAAGAACCAGTAAGCCCTCTGCAATCACTGAGTTTTCTTTATGAAAACTCAGCGTTGCAGAGGGTGCTAAGGAAAAATTACTCTAACTGGTTCTAAGGGCCCAATTTGGATTTATTCACGAACTCTCCGTATGGTTTCTGCTGTCGGTCCTCCGGGGCCCTTGCTGTATCAAACGAAGTGCCTATTCCATCGTCCACCGCTTCCATCTCCATGAGAAAAATGATAGACTAGGGAGAAATATAGAAAAGAATGTAAACCATAATAAAATGATATAAAAGGAGTACTGAAATGAATGCAGCACTGGATGCTCTGCGTCAGCAGATGAAGAAGTATGACATCGATACCTACCTGGTACCGACGGATGATTTTCACTTGAGCGAGTATGTCGGCATGTACTTCCGTGCGATCCGCTTCCTGTCCGGATTCAGCGGTGAGGGAAATCTGGTGGTGACGCAGGACAGCGCCGCGCTTTTTACGGATGGCCGCTATTTTATCCAGGCGGAGCAGGAGATGGCCGGTCGGGATGTCGAGCTGATGCGTATGGGCGAGCCGGGGGTACCGGCGCTCGATGATTACCTCGTTTCCGTGACCCCGGAGGGAGGCTACCTCGGCTTCGATGGCCGCTGTGTCGACTTCCATCACGGCATGACCCTGCGGGATCGTCTCGCGGAGAAGGCGGTCGCCGTGAAGGCAGAGCAGGACCTCGTCGGTCAGGTATGGACGGACCGTCCGGCCCTCGCAAGCTCCCGTGTATGGATCCTCGAGGATCGCTTCGCTGGCAAGAGTGCCGCAGAGAAGCTCGCGGAGCTTCGTGCACTGATGCAGCAGAAGGGTGCCGGCTTCCATATCATCACGAGCCTCGACGACATCGCATGGCTTCTGAACCTTCGTGCCGACGATATCCCGTGCAATCCGGTGTTCCTGTCCTATATGATCATCGATCCGAAGAGTGCCTACCTCTTCGTGAATCCGGCTGACCTCGATGAGGAAGTGAAAGCCTACCTCGAGGACCTCCGGGTAAAGGTCGCTCCGTACGACCGCTTCTATGAGGCGGTGCATCAGCTGAAGGATACCACCGTCCTGCTCGAATCTGCGAAGACGAACTACGCGACGATCAGCGAGCTCCCGGATTCGGTGCGTATCCTCGATGAGATGCTGCCGACATCCATGTGGAAGTCCCAGAAGAATCCGGTGGAGATCGAGAACACGAAGAAGGCACATGTGAAGGATGGCGTCGCCGTCACGAATTTCATGTACTTCATGAAGCATGCATTCACAGCCGATGGACAGCTTACAGAGGAGGCGAAGAAGCTGCTCGGCAGCGAGGAGATGAACGAGTGGAATACGGCGAAGCTGTCCGAGCGCTACCGTGGAGAGCAGGATGGCTACATTGAACCGAGCTTCACGACGATTTCAGCCTATGGTCCGAATGCGGCGCTGCCACACTATGCTCCGACGGCGGAGAGCTACCGCGTGATCGAGCCGAAGGGACTCTACCTCCTCGATTCCGGCGGACAGTACTTCGAGGGTACCACCGACATCACCCGTACCATCGCGATGGGACCGATCACGGAGATCGAGCGGAAGCACTTCACCCTCGTACTGAAGTCCATGCTTCGCCTCGGCGATGTGATCTTCCTGGAGGGCTCCTCCGGCATCACCCTGGACCTCGCGGCACGGGAGGTGCTCTGGCGTGAGGGCCTCAACTATAACCACGGCACCGGCCACGGCGTCGGCTTCTGCCTGAATGTCCACGAGCGTCCGAATGCATTCCGCTATCGTCAGGCGCAGGGACGCATGGAACATATGCCGCTCCACGAGGGCAATATCACCTCCGACGAGCCGGGTATCTACATCGAGGGCTCCCACGGCATCCGTCTCGAGAATCTGACCCTCGTTGAGAAGGCCTTCCAGAATGAGTTCGGGAACTTCTTCCGTCTCTCCTTCCTCACGATGGTCCCGCTCGACCTCGACGCGATCGATGTCCGTCTGCTCGAGCCGCATGAGCTCGCGCTCCTCAATCAGTATCACCAGCAGGTCTATGCGACACTGGCACCATACTTCAGCGGTGACAAGCTCGCATGGCTTCAGCATGCAACACGTGAGGTACAGCTTTAATGGATAAAAACGCGCTTTATTATCAGGATCACTATGTGAAGGCGTTCGACGCGGAGGTGACGAGCTGCACCGCTGCCGACGGGAAGTATCTCGTCGAGCTCAGTGTCCATGGCTTCTATCCGGAGGGCGGTGGTCAGGACGCGGACCACGGTAGTATCGGCGAGGCAGCCGTGCTGGATGTGCAGGAGGTGCCGGTGACCGACCCGGCGAGCGGTGAGAAGCAGCGGGATGTACGGGGCAATGTCGTCGTCCGTGTACTGCATACCGTGGACCGGGCGCTGACGGTCGGCGAGACATATCACTGCGTGATCGATTGGGCACGCCGCATGCGAAACAGCCGGAACCACTCCGGTGAGCACATCGTGTCCGGCCTCGTGCACCGGCACTATGGCTATCACAACGTCGGCTTCCACATGAGCGAGGTGATGACCATCGATTTCGACGGTCCGCTCAGCTGGGAACAGCTGATGTTGATCGAGCAGGAGGCCAATGCCGTCGTCCTCGAGGATCGTCGTGTGCGCGCGATCTGGCCGACCCCGGAAGAGCTGGAGGTGATCGACTACCGCTCGAAGAAGCCCCTCTCCGGAGATGTCCGCATCGTGGACCTCGGTGGTGCCGACCTCTGCGCCTGCTGCGGAACCCATGTCCTCAGCACCGGCGAGATCGGCCCGATCAAGATCCTCTCCGTACTCGGCCATAAGGGCGGCGTCCGCCTCGAGCTTTTCTGCGGCGACGATGCACTTCAGGACGCCGCACGAAAGCACGAGCAGGTAGTGGAGATTTCCCGCCTGCTGAATGTAGCGCCATCCGATATCGTCGATGCACTGAAGACCTACATGGCAGACAGCTTCCGGAAGGATCGCCGCATCGCTGCGCTGAACACCCGCTACTACGAGCTGAAGGCACAGTCCCTGCAGGAGGAGACCGGCGTACTCATCGACTTCGAGGAAGGTATGAACGCGGTCGAGGTACGGAAGTGCTGTGACTACTTCATGAAGCACACGAAAGCCTCCGTCGTCGGCGTCTTCTGCCGGAAGGACGAAGGCGATACGGACGGAGCAGCGCCTGTAGAGGACATCGCTTCCTACAGCTACGTCATCGGCTCCACGAACGTCGATGTACGCGCACAGGCGAAGGCCTTTAACGCCCTTGTTAACGGCCGTGGCGGCGGACAGAAGGAGATGATCCAGGGCAGCCTCCAGGCGTCGGAAGAGAAAATTCAGGATGCGATGAATCGAATTTTCGGTGATGAGTTCTAAGAGTGCAGCCACCTTCTGATTTTGCCTGGAATTCCTTACAGTTCTATAACGGTTCTCAGGCAGCTGTTTGCGCACGCAGACAGCTGTGTTATAATATTCGCGTCTTATCAAAAGATGAATAGACGGAATGTTACAGCACATAAGGAGATAAAATATGATTCGAATTGGCTTACTTGGTTATGGAAACCTGTCCCGCGGCATCGAGGCTGCCATCAAGCGGAACCCGGATGAGGAGCTCGTAGCGGTATTTACACGTCGCGATCCAGCGAGTGTAAAGATTCACACCGATGGCGTCAAGGTCGATTCCGTCGATCATATCCTCGCATATAAGGATGAGATCGATGTACTCATGATCTGCGGCGGCTCGGCGACAGATCTCCCGACCCAGACGCCGACATATGCACAGTACTTCAACGTCATCGACAGCTTCGATACCCATGCGAAGATTCCGGAGCATTTCGCCGCCGTCGACGCAGCAGCGAAGAAGGCCGGAAAGCTCGCGATGATTTCCTGTGGCTGGGACCCGGGCATGTTCTCCCTGGCACGTATCTACGCGGAGTCGGTACTGCCGGATGGAAAGCACTATACCTTCTGGGGCAAGGGCGTTTCCCAGGGCCACAGTGATGCCGCACGTCGAGTAGAGGGCGTCAAGGATGCTCGCTCCTATACGCTTCCGGTCGAGAGTGCGATGGACGCCGTACGCAGCGGCAGCCAGCCGAACTTTACGGCACGTGAGATGCATACGAGAGAGGTATTCGTCGTGCTCGAGGAGGGCGCGGATGCAGCGAAGGTGGAGCAGGAGATCAAGTCCATGCCGAACTACTATGCCGATTATGATGTGACGATCCACTTCATTTCCGAGGAGGAGATGCAGCGGGAGCATGCCGCACTTCCACACGGTGGCTTCGTGATGCGTTCCGGTGTGACCGGGGATGGAAACAACCATGAGCTGATCGAGTACAGCCTGAAGCTGGATTCGAATCCGGAGTTTACGGGCTCGGTACTCGCTGCGTATGCGAGAGCGGTGAGCCGTATGGCCGCGAAGGGCGAGACGGGCTGCATCAGCGTGTTCGATGTCGCACCGAAGTACCTGAACCCGAAGTCCGAGGAGGAGCAGCGTCATACGCTCCTGTAAGCAGGCATCAGTATCACAGATCGCGTGTGCGACGACATGAAGTGACGTACCCGAACGATACGTTGTCTGCGCGGCTGTCAGCTGACGCGGAATGTGAGAGGTTTATGATGAGAAAATTCAGAAAGCTGCTGGCCGCTGCCATGATCGCCGCGGCCGCAGCCATGACATCCACGGTGCCTGCATTGGCACAGGAAATGTGGATCACGACAGCGGATGGCGCGAGTCGCTTCGTCACCTGCGACGAAAACGGCGCCGCGAGTGAATACCAGGGCTGGTACCAGGATCCGAACAGCGGGAGCTGCTATTATTTCGAAGATGGCGTACTCGCCACGGGCTGGATCATCGACGCTGGGAAGTTTTACTATCTCGACCCGTCGACGGGCGCGATGGCGGTGAGTCAGATGGTGGGTAATTTCTATGTCGGCGAGGATGGTGCCGCGATGAGCGACACGACGACCCCGGACGGCGTAAAGCTCGCCTACAACGGCTCGCGCATGGACGGGAAGTATCCGGTGGAGGAGCTGAACGAGAAGACCTACACCTACCGGGAGCTTCTCAGGGAGAATCCGAATCTGATCGCGGAATTCTCAGATCGTACGAGCGGCACAGGTCATCAGATCCTGCGGGAGACCGCACGGGGCTTTACCTGGGTCATCTATGCGACGATGAAGCTGTATGAGCCGACCGAGGACGGACAGAAGGGGAAGCGTGTGTTCGAGGGCGATGGTGCCTTCCGTTTCGACGCGCTGATCGAGCGAAAGGAGAGCGATGGCAGCATCCGCTATATCCGACCGTTCGGGCTGATCCAGGAGGACCGCCAGCAGTGGACGGCGGCACACATTAAGATCGATCCGGCGGGCTTCATCAGCTACGCATCGGATGAGGGTTGACAGGGTCCGGTCATGTCCATCTACAGTGAACGTGCTGACGAACCAGGCATCCCCGGATCATAGAGCCTGGTCGGGGCTTCAACGTAAACAACATCACAGCGCTGCCATCGGCAGCGCTATTCTGTCATCTGGGAGAGGGGACATACATGACATTACAGCAGCTTAGACAGGTGATCGCCGTCGCGGACAGCGGCTCCATGAACGAGGCCGCAAAGCGTCTCTATATCACACAGCCGTCCCTTTCGGCGGCGATCAAGGAACTGGAAAAGGAGATCGGGATCGAGATCTTTCTCCGGTCGAACCGAGGGATCGTGACCACAGCCGACGGCGAAGAGTTTCTGGGGTATGCACGACAGATCGTCGAGCAGTATCAGCTGATGGAAGACAAGTATGTCAATGTCGGCACCCGGAAGAAGAAATTCTCCGTCTCCATGCAGCACTATACCTTCGCGGTCGAGGCCTTCATCCACCTCGCACGGGAGTATGGCATGGATACCTACGAGTTCGCGGTCAAGGAAACGAAGACCATGGAAATCATCAACGACGTACGAAACCAGACCTCGGAGATCGGCGTGATCTATATGAATGATTTCAACAGTAAGGTCATCGGAAAGATCCTGCGGGAGGATTCGCTCGAGTTTATCCCGCTCTTCGACTGTAACATCTATGTGTTCATGAGTAAGGGAAATCCGCTGGCCGGGAAGGACATCATCCGCATGGAGGAGCTCGCGGATTATCCCTGCCTCAGCTTCGATCAGGGTGAGCGAAACTCCTTCTACTTTTCGGAGGAGGTGCTGAGCACCTACGATTACAAGCGGATCATCAAGTGTGATGACCGGGCGACCTTCCTGAATCTGATGGTCGGACTGAACGGCTATACGCTCTGCTCCGGCATCATATGCCAGGAGCTGAACGGCGATGAGTATACGGCGGTCCGCCTCGATACGGATGAGATCATGACCATCGGCTACATCAAGAAAAAGAAGATTCCGCTGTCCGGGATCGGCGCACGTTACGTGGCGGAGCTTCAGAAATATAAGGCGCAGGCACTGTAGTCTGCAGAGGTTTTACATACACACCCATAAGCACAGGCACTTTCGTCTGCAGGTCTCGTAATGCCGAAGGTGCATCTCGGTGTGGCATGCCGGCACCCCTGGGTGCAGAAAGGAATACTATGTTGAATACGTCGGTCATCATCATGGCAGTGGTCGCACTCGTGCTGCTGCTTGCCGTGGGGCTGTACATCGTACAGAGAAATCAGAAGCGGAAAAATGCAGATAAGCTTTCGATGAAGCTCCGTGAGGACGAGAAGCTTCATATCACACTCGATGATCAATCCGACGCGGCGGAGGTCGCCCGGATCATCCTGGAAGGCCTCGGCGGCCGCGAGAACGTCAGCGAGGTACAGCATGACGGTGCACGGCTCAAGGTGGCGATCCGGCAGTATGATGCCGTCGATGAGAAGAAGATCCGCTCTGCCCAGGTGGGCGGCGTGCTTCGCCCGGGTAAAAACGCTGTACAGATCATCATCGGCCCTTCGGTCGAACCAGTAGAGAACGAGCTTCATAAGCTGCTTGGTATGTGATATGAGTAAGAAATATGAGATGGATATGACCACCGGCGTCATCATGCCGAAGGTCATCACCTTTGCACTGCCGCTGATAGTGGCGTCTGTGCTTCAGCTTCTGTTTAATGCGGCCGACATCGTGGTCGTCGGCCGTTTCGTGAGCCCGCAGGCGATGGCCGCCGTCGGATCGACCGGATCGCTGGTGAACCTCATCATCCAGCTCTTTGTCGGCTTCTCCATCGGTGTCAATGTCTGCGTCGGAAAGTATTATGCAGCGAAGCGTCAGGAGGACATGTCCGATACCATCCACACATCGATCCTGGTGTCGGTGATTTTCGGTGCGATTCTCTGCGTCGCCGGCCTGTTTCTGGCACGACCGATGCTGGAGCTGATGGGATCCCCCGCGGATGTCATCGAAGACTCGGTGCTCTATCTTCGCATCTACTTCCTCGGTATGCCACTGATCATGCTGTATGACTTTGCAGCGGCGATTCTGCGTGCCGTCGGTGATACGAAGCGCCCGCTGTATTTTCAGATGATCGCCGGGGTGATCAATGTCATTCTGAACCTGTTCTTCGTCCTCGTGGTGGGCATCGGCGTGGCGGGTGTTGCGATCGCGACGACGGTTTCACAGGGCTTTTCCGGCATCGCCCTGCTCATCACGCTCATGCGGGAGAAGGGGGCGCTGCACCTCGATCTTCGGAAGCTTCATGTCAACTGGAAGCTTCTTCGCTCCATTATGGAAATCGGTCTGCCGGCTGGTCTCCAGAGCACCGTGTTCAGTCTGTCCAATGTCGTCATCCAGAGCTCCATCAACTCCTTCGGATCGGTTGCGATGGCGGGTGCGACAGCGGCACAGAATATCGAATCGTTCGTATATGCTTCGATGAACTCGATCTATCAGACGAATCTTTCGTTTACCGCACAGAATCTGGGCGCCCGGAAGTACAGTCGCATCAATCGCATCCTGAAGGACTGCCTGATCGCCGTCGTCCTCATCGGCCTCGTCATGGGCATCGGTGCGGTGATGCTGGATCCATGGCTGCTGCGCTTCTTTACGACGGATGCAGAAGTTATCCGTTATGGACAGGAGCGACTGCTGGTGGTCTGCGGACCATACTTCCTCTGCGGCATCATGGATGTCATGGTTGGTTCGCTCCGTGGACTCGGCTACTCGGTGATCCCGATGTTTGTAAGCCTGATCGGTGCCTGCGGACTGCGGATCATCTTCATCCTGACCCTGTTCCGGCTCCCGTACTTCCACTCTCTGAACTGGCTGTACATGAGCTATCCGATTACCTGGATCATCACCTTCACCGCGCACTTCATCACCTTCCTCCGCGTCCGGCGGAAGTTCCCGAAGGCCGATGCCTGAATACTGAAAAGAACCGCCGGAGGCCTCCGACGGTTCTTTTTTTCACTGCATCGCGGCGTAGAGCTTCTTTCGGCAGAGGAAGTAGTAGCTGTACTCGAAGAGGATCATCACGGTCCAGCCGATCGCGCAGGCGTAGGCTTCGCCGGTGATGCCGATCTTCGGAACCAGGATATAGACGAAGAGGGTGCGGATCGAAATCTGCAGAATCGTCGAAATCAGCGTGATGGTCATGTTGCCCATGCCACGCATGAAGCCCTGCATCGCATTCGTGACGCATGGGAAGATGATGGTGAAGGCCTTTATGGACAGGTAGCTCACGCCGAGACGAACCATTTCCTCGCCGCCACTGGTCGGAGCGAAGAGCTGGATCAGCGGATGACGGAAGAGCAGGATGAGCGCACAGATGATCGGATAGTAGATGAGTCCGATCAGGATGCCCTTCCACAGCGTTTCCTTCACCCGCTTCCGGTCACCGGCACCACGATTCTGTGCGGCACAGGTCATCATGCCATGGCTGATCGTCTGGGCAGGAATGCGCCCGTAGTCCTCGATTTTACAGCCGGCGTTGAAGGCCGCGATGACGTCGATGCCCTGAACATTGATCACACTCTGCACGAGCAGCTTTCCGATCGGCTGGCAGGACTGCTGCAGTGCGGTGATGAGGCCGCTGGAGAGGATGCTGCGGAGGAGCCTGTGATCGAGGATCAGCTCATCCCGGCGGAGGGCGAGTGCCGGGATATGCCGGTAGACATAGATATAGCAGAGCACTGCGGAGAGGGCTTCGGCGATGACCGTCGCGAGTGCGGCACCGAAGACGCCCCAGTGGAAGAGGAAGATGAAGACCCAGTCGAGGCATGCATTCAGTACCGACGAGATGCCGACGAAGGTCACCGGCGTTTTCGAATCCCCGACTGCCCGCAGTGCACTCGACATGATGTTGTACTGGAAGGTGAAGAAATTACCGAGGAAGAGAAGCCGGAGATAGACCGCGGAATCATGCATGATATCGAGTGGGGTATGCATGGCCTCGAGGATCGGCGCTGCAAGCGGGATGCCGAGCAGGGTGGTGATGCCGCCGGCGATCGTACCGAAGAGGATCGTGGTGGAGAGCGAGCGCTTCAGCTTCTCGCCTTCGCCTGCACCATAGAACTTGCTCATGTAGACCGACGCGCCGATGCCGAGGCCGGAGATGCTCTGCACCAGCAGCACCGATACCGGATTCGAGACGGATACGGCGCTGAGCGCAGCGACACCGGCTCCCTTACTGACGAGGATGGAATCGACGGCGTTATAGGTGAGCTGAAGGAAATTTCCGAAAATCAGCGGGATGGCATAGGCCAGAAGATGGCGGTAGATACTGCCGGAGGTCATATTTCGCATAGTGGTTCCCCTTTAAACACAGGACATAGAGTGATCCTTGCGCGCTACGGATGGCGCATACTTCGCATGAACGGTCTGTACTGAAAGCGCTTTCAGATGTGCCTGCTATTATAGCACGACGCCGGCGCGCTGGCGATAATATTCGCTGGATATTTGAGGACTACTATGGTAGAATGTTGATTTAGACGATTCGGTGAGCGACTGGTATCCGCCATTTTTGCCTGCGCCGATAGTATACTTTCATGGAGGAAAAAAGAATGAGCGTAATTGGTTGGGTAATTTATATCATTGCCATCGTGGCGATGTTTTATTTTATCGGTATCAAGCCATCACAGAAGGAGCGTAAGAAGCAGGAGGCTCTCCTTGCATCCGTAGCGGTCGGCGACACAGTGCTGACCACATCCGGCTTCTATGGTGTGATCATCGATATGACCGATGACACGGTGATCGTTGAGTTCGGTAATAACAAGAACTGCCGTATCCCGATGCAGAAGGCAGCCATCGCACAGCTTGAGAAGCCGACCATGGCTGTAAAGTCTGACGATAAGAAGTAATCCAGCGCGATTCAAAAGCCCACCGTGTTCTGCACGGTGGGCTTTTGCTGCTGCAGGGGAGCGGAGGGTTTCGTATGAATCTTAAAACGCTGAGAGAATTAAAGGGAATCAGTCGGAAGGAACTGGCGGATCAGACGGGGCTGTCGTACCGCTCGATTCAGGACTACGAACAGGGACATAAGGATCTGGGAGCCGCGAAGGCGCAGACCGTTCTTCGGATGGCACAGGTGCTGGACTGCTCGGTGGAGGACCTGATTTCGGAGGTGGATTTCAGCGAGCTGAAGCCGAGCGAGCTGCGCTCGGATGAGCTTCGGATGCAGAAGCGTATGCTGGCGGAGTGGAAGGAGAACACGCGGCGGGAGCGGGCATCCGCTGCGGGCGGGTCACCTGCTTCGGCGTCAGCGCCGGCAGACGGAGAGCGGGTGACGGACGAAAACCGCTGGATGAAGGAAGACAGGACGGAGAAACAATGAGAGTAAAAATCGATATGCAGACACGCCAGACCATCGACGGCGATACGGACATCATGGAGCACAGTGCGGAGGGCATCCTGCGCGACCTCTCCGAGGGACAGCATGTGTTGACCTATTTTCAGGATGGCATCCATAACGAGATGCGGATTGATGTCTCCGGCGAGGAGATCATCGTGACCCGGAACTGGAAGCAGGAAAATCAGTTTCATTATAAGCAGAATAAGCACCACATCATGAACTATGAGACCCCGATGGGAATGATGGAGCTCGGCTTCGACACGAAGTATGTCGAGATCGACCGCATCCATCGGGACTGCCTGATGGAGATACGCCTCGTCTATACCATCACCCAGGGCGGACAGCCGGTGAGCGACAATGAAGTCCGGATTCGGATCAGCGAACGGTAACCGTGCGGGCAGGTAACCCGGAGGGGCGTCCCCTTTTAAGGTTGCATTTTGATGCGCTAAATAGTAAGATTAAGGGCAGATTTATGGAAAGACGAGGATTTACTCTATGACATTAATGGCGATCCACTGGAATACCGTGGCAACCGTACTGGTCGTTATCGCGATCATCCTGGTTGTACTAATGGCGGTTATGTACTACTACGGTAAGAAGCTCTCCCGTCAGCAGGCAGAGCAGCAGCCGATCATCGATGCAAACACGCAGGATGTATCGATGCTGATCATCGATAAGAAAAAGCTCTCCATCGAAGAGGCGATCGCAGCCGGCCTTCCGGAGGCAATCAAGGAGCAGACACCATTCTATCTCAAGTGGCAGAAGCTTCCGGTCGTGAAGGCGAAGATCGGTCCACGTATGATGACCCTCATCGCAGACCCGAACGTATTCGAGCAGCTTCCGAAGGGCAAGGAGTGCAAGTGCTCCATCTCCGGTCTCTACATCCGTGGAATCAAGTCTGTCCGTGGCGGCAGCATCCCGAAGGCACCGGAAAAGAAGAAGGGCATCCTGGCACGCGCCAGAGAGATGGCTTCCAGAAAGTAATCACGAAAGCAGAGAGGAATCGACGATCGTCGATTCCTTTTTTGTACATATCCATGAGAGGGCCGCGCGAAGCGCGGAGAGGCGCATGGATGCCCCGGGCGGCGAGATACAGCTCCCAAGGGAATATCCTTTAGAGTTCCCTTGGGAGGCCTTAGCGGCGAGCGTATTCAGAGCTTTGCTTTAGCAAAGCTACTTAGCCCGTTTTGCCGCGGAGGCGGCAAAATCAAACGACGATGCCCACGCCGCAGGCGCATCAGATGGCATCGTCTCACCGTCTATTGCGATGCATTGCAAAAAATTAAATTTCACGTATTGACGAAAATTCACTGCCATGGTAGGATAAAGTTTGCTTATTTTGGAGACGTGGGCTCAGTGCGCCTTTTTTTAGACACGCCCGGCACCACCGCTCCTTTAAGATAAGATGAAACGAAAACCGATTCATTGAAATGTTGATACATCGAAATACAATGCTCGTAACGATGAATGCACATTTTGAAATCCACATCTTTCTATGAATCACAGTGATCAAGTAAATGAGTTTTTCGAGCTGCCGCGTTTCCGGCAGAGAGTGAAACGAATTTACTATGGGGTGAACGGTCAATGGAAAAAAGCAAGATGCGTGTCGTGAAAAACGGCAAAAACGTCAGATTTACTTTCTCTCAGCATGACGAAGTACTGGAGATGCCGAATCTGATCGAAGTTCAGAAGGATTCGTATAAGTGGTTCCTGACGGACGGCCTGAAAGAGGCATTTGATGACATCTCACCGATCCAGGACTTCGCTGGACACCTGTCCCTCGAGTTCGTAGGCTTCAAGCTCTGCGAGGATGAGAAGAAGTACACCATTGAGGAGTGCAAGGAGCGCGACGCTACCTATTCCGCACCGCTCAAGGTAAGAGTACGTCTCATCAACAAGGACAAGGATGAGATCAATGAACACGAGATTTTCATGGGCGATCTGCCACTGATGACAGATACCGGCTCATTTGTAATTAACGGTGCCGAGCGTGTAATCGTATCACAGCTCGTTCGTTCTCCTGGCATTTATTATGGCGTAGACCATGATAAGGTTGGCAAGGAGCTCTATAGCTGTACCGTGATTCCGAACCGTGGCGCATGGATCGAGTACGAGACCGATTCCAATGATATTTACTGGGTACGTGTGGATAGAACCCGTAAGGTTCCAGTGACGGCATTTATCAGAGCGATGGGTGTCAGCACGAATCAGGAGATCATCGAGCTCTTCGGTGAGGAGCCGAAGCTTCTTGCTTCCTTCGAGAAGGAGCAGCCGGAGGCACAGAACTACGAGGGTGGTCTGCTCGAGCTCTATCGTAAGATCAGACCGGGTGAGCCGCTGTCCGTCGATTCCGCAAGCTCTCTTCTGAACGGCATGTTCTTTGATCCACGCCGCTATGACCTTGCGAAGGTTGGACGTTATAAGTTTAATAAGAAGCTTCATTTTAAAAACAGAATCAAGGGCCACACACTGGCAGAGGACGTCATCGACGCAACCACCGGTGAGGTGATCGCGCAGGCGGGTGATCAGATCAGCTTCGCGAAGGCTGTAGAGATCCAGGATGCAGCCGTTCCGTTCGTATGGATCGAGGGACCGACCCGTAAGGAGAAGGTACTTTCCTCGATGGAGGTCGACCTTTCGAAGTATGTGAGCTTCGAGGCACAGGAGATCGATTACGAGGAGGCACGTGAGTACGACCACGTACGTGAGTACTTCCAGCGCCAGGCTGACCGTACGAACAGCTTCCTGAGCCAGGACGCAGAGAAGAAGCTCTGGGATGCCCTGTCTGTAGAAGAGAAGCAGGCCATCATCGATAAGGATGTACCGGAGGAGCTCGTTTACTATCCTGAGCTCGCGCGTCTGATGGAGGAGAACGCCGACGATCAGCGTGCACTTCGTATCGCGATCATCAAGGACATCCATGAGCTCGTTCCGAAGCACATCACGAAGGAAGACATCTTCGCTTCCATCAACTACTGCATGCACATCGAAGAGGAGATCGGCAGCCACGATGATATCGATCACCTCGGCAATCGTCGTATCCGTGCGGTCGGTGAGCTGCTTCAGAATCAGTATCGCATCGGTCTTTCCCGTATGGAGCGTGTCGTCCGCGAGCGTATGGCGACACAGGACATCGAGGAGATCACACCGCAGTCTCTGATTAACATCAAGCCTGTGACGGCATCCGTGAAGGAATTCTTCGGATCATCCCAGCTGTCACAGTTCATGGATCAGAACAACCCGCTGTCGGAGCTTACACACAAGCGTAGACTTTCCGCCCTCGGACCAGGTGGTCTTTCCAGAGACCGTGCCGGATTCGAGGTTCGAGATGTTCACTATACACATTATGGTCGTATGTGCCCGATCGAGACACCTGAGGGACCGAATATCGGTCTGATCAACTCGCTGGCATCCTACGCACGTATCAACGAGTACGGCTTCATCGAGGCTCCGTACCGTATGGTGGACAAGTCGGATCCGAAGAACCCGAAGGTTACGAAGGACGTCGTATACCTCGCGGCAGACGAAGAGGATAACTATGTCGTAGCACAGGCAAACGAGCCGCTCGACGCCGACGGACATTTCGTGCATGATAACGTTTCCGGTCGTTTCAGAGAGGCGACGCAGGCATTCCCGAAGGCAAGCGTGGATATGATGGACGTATCCCCGAAGATGGTATTCTCCGTGGCGACTTCCATGATTCCGTTCCTTCAGAACGATGATGCGAACCGTGCGCTGATGGGATCGAACATGCAGCGTCAGGCCGTGCCGCTGATGGTGACCGAGCGTGCCGCTGTCGATACCGGTATCTCCGCAAAGGCTGCCGTCGACTCCGGTGTATGCTGCCTTGCAAAGTATGACGGTGTGGTTGAGATCTCCGCATCCAACAAGATCACGATCCGTCGTGATTCCGATGGAACCCTCGATGAGTACAAGCTCACCAAGTTCATGCGCTCCAACCAGTCGAACTGCTACAACCAGAAGCCGATCGTGTTCGCCGGTGACCATGTAAAGAAGGGCGATGTTATCGCCGATGGTCCGTCCACCTGCCAGGGTGAGATCGCACTCGGTAAGAACCCGCTGATCGGATTCATGACCTGGGAAGGCTACAACTACGAGGATGCGGTTCTCCTTTCCGAGAAGCTCATCCAGAACGACGTCTACACCTCCATCCATATCGAGGAGTATGAGTGTGAGGCACGTGATACCAAGCTCGGACCGGAGGAGATCACCTCGGACGTTCCGGGTGTCGGTGACGATGCACTGAAGAATCTCGACGAGCGCGGCATCATTCGCATCGGTGCAGAGGTTCGTGCCGGTGATATCCTCGTCGGTAAGGTGACACCGAAGGGTGAGACCGAGCTGACCGCGGAGGAGAGACTGCTTCGTGCAATCTTCGGTGAGAAGGCACGTGAGGTTCGTGATACCTCCCTCAAGGTTCCGCACGGCGCATATGGTGTCGTCGTAGACGCAAAGGTATTTACAAGAGAAAACAGTGACGAGCTGGCGCCGGGTGTGTCCGAGTCCGTTCGTATCTATATTGCACAGAAGAGAAAGATCGGTGTCGGCGATAAGATGGCCGGCCGTCATGGAAACAAGGGTGTATGCTCACGCGTACTTGCGGTAGAGGATCTGCCTTACCTTCCGAACGGTCGTCCGCTCGATATCGTACTGAACCCTCTCGGCGTACCTTCCCGAATGAACATCGGACAGGTGCTCGAGCTGCATCTTTCCCTCGCTGCGAAGGTTCTGGGTATCAATGTTTCTACCCCGATCTTCGATGGCGCAAACGAGAATGATATCGCCCAGACCCTGATTCTTGCGAACGATTACGCAAACAAGAGCTGGGAGGAGTTCTCGGAACTTCATAAGGATGAGCTGGATCCGGAGGTCTATGAGTACCTCGGTGCACACCTCGATCACCGTGAGGAGTGGAAGGGTGTTCCGATCTCGACCGATGGTAAGGTTCAGCTCCGCGATGGACGTACCGGTCTTCCATTTGACGGCAGAACCGCGATCGGATTCATGCACTACCTGAAGCTGCATCACCTGGTAGATGATAAGATCCATGCACGTTCCACGGGACCGTACTCTCTCGTTACACAGCAGCCGCTCGGTGGAAAGGCACAGTTCGGTGGACAGCGTTTCGGAGAGATGGAGGTATGGGCACTCGAGGCATACGGTGCGGCATATACACTGCAGGAGATTCTGACCATGAAGTCCGACGATGTTGCAGGCCGTGTAAAGACCTACGAGGCGATCATCAAGGGCCAGAATATCCCGGCACCGGGTGTTCCAGAGTCCTTCAAGGTTATGCTGAAGGAGCTTGAGGCTCTCTGCCTGGATGTACGCGTTCTCGATGAGAATCAGAACGAGATCGAGATCACAGAGGATCTCTATGATGCAAACCAGGATATGCACCGTCTCCTTTCCGGTGGTGACAGCCGCTATGAGCGTAATGAAAATTACGGACAGTACGGCTACGAGACCCAGGAGTTTAAGGACGGCGAGCTTGTAAACAGCGCTGAAGAGAACGCAGCGGAGGATGATTATGTCAATGAAGGCGACGATGCACTTGCATCCGCAATTTCTGCAGATCTCTCCGATGATGGCGATTTCAGCGAGGATATGGACTCGGATATGTTCGATGACGGTGACAGCGCGGTTTCCCAGTCGGATGACGACTACGGCGACGGCGATCATGAATAATAGGAGGAAAGATGGCACAGCTTGATAATATAAATAAGCCTGTTCAGTTTGATTCGATCAAGATCGGCCTGGCTTCTCCGGAGAAGATTCTGGAGTGGTCCCACGGCGAAGTGAAGAAGCCGGAGACCATCAACTACAGAACGCTGAAGCCGGAGAAGGATGGACTCTTCTGTGAGCGTATTTTCGGACCGGTCAAGGACTGGGAGTGCCACTGCGGCAAGTATAAGAAGATCCGCTATAAGGGCGTCATCTGTGACCGCTGCGGTGTTGAGGTGACCAAGTCCTCCGTTCGTCGTGAGCGTATGGGACACATCACACTGGCGGCGCCAGTTTCTCATATCTGGTATTTCAAGGGTATCCCGTCCAGAATGGGTCTGATCCTCGACATCAGCCCGCGTATTCTGGAGCGTGTGCTCTATTTCGCAAGCTATGTTGTACTCGATAAGGGCGAGACCGGCCTGGATTACAAGCAGATCCTCTCCGAGAAGGAGTTCAGAGATGCGATCGAGCAGTATGGCTATGGCTCCTTCCGTGCTGGCATGGGCGCGGAGGCTGTACTGGAGCTGCTTCGTGGTATCGATCTCGAGAAGGAGTATGCAGAGCTTCGTCAGGAGCTCGACGACGCTTCCGGACAGAAGAGAACCAGAATCGTGAAGCGTCTCGAGGTCGTGGAGGCCTTCCGTTCCTCCGGTAATAAGCCGGAGTGGATGATCCTCACGAACCTTCCGGTGATTCCGCCAGATCTTCGTCCGATGGTTCAGCTCGATGGTGGCCGTTTCGCAACCTCGGATCTCAATGATCTCTATAGAAGAATCATCAACCGTAACAACCGTCTGGCTCGTCTCCTCGAGCTGGGCGCTCCGGAAATCATCGTACGTAACGAGAAGCGTATGCTGCAGGAGGCGGTCGATGCGCTGATCGATAACGGCCGTCGTGGCCGTCCGGTGACCGGCCCAGGTAACCGTGCCCTGAAGTCCCTTTCTGATATGTTAAAGGGTAAGCAGGGACGTTTCCGTCAGAACCTGCTCGGTAAGCGAGTAGATTACTCCGGACGTTCGGTTATCGTCGTAGGACCTGAGCTGAAGATCTATCAGTGCGGTGTTCCGAAGGAGATGGCCCTCGAGCTGTTTAAGCCGTTCGTGATGAAGGAGCTGGTACAGTCCGGTAAGGCCCACAACATTAAGAATGCGAAGAAGATGGTTGACCGTCTGGATCCGCAGGTATGGGACATCCTCGAGGATGTCATCAAGGGCCACCCGGTTATGCTGAACCGTGCCCCTACCCTGCATAGACTCGGTATCCAGGCCTTCGAGCCGACCCTCGTCGAGGGTAAGGCCATCAAGCTTCACCCACTCGTATGTGCGGCCTTCAACGCCGACTTCGATGGTGACCAGATGGCGATCCACCTTCCACTGACACAGGAAGCACAGGCAGAGTGCAGATTCATGCTGCTTTCTCCGAATAACCTCCTGAAGCCGTCGGATGGTGGTGTTGTAGCCGTTCCTTCACAGGATATGGTACTGGGTATCTACTATATTACACAGGCGCGTCCGGGTGAGCCGAACGAGGGTATGTTCTTCAAGAGCATCAACGAGGCGATCCTCGCGAAGGAGAATGGCTACATCTCGATGCACACCCTGATCAAGTGCAGAATCCGTAAGGTCGTAAAGGCAGAGGATGGCAGCGAGAAGATCATCGAGGGCGTGGTGAATACCACGGTAGGTCGTCTGATCTTCAACGAGATCATCCCGCAGGATCTCGGCTTCGTGGATCGTTCGATTCCGGGCAATGAGATTCTTCCGGAGATTGACTTCATCGTAAAGAAGAAGGATCTCAAGAAGATTCTGGAGAGAGTCATGGATGTACATGGCGCTACCCAGACGGCCCTCACCCTGGATGATATCAAGGCGATGGGCTATAAGCAGTCCACCCTCGCGGCGATGACCGTATCCATCTCGGATATGACCGTTCCGGCGAGCAAGCAGAAGCTGCTGGCAGACGCACAGGCTATTGTTGACAAGATCGCACGTAACTATCGTCGTGGTCTCGTTACCGAGGAGGAGCGTTACCAGGAGGTAATCGATACCTGGAAGAAGACCGATGATCAGCTGACCAAGGATCTTCTCGGCGGTCTCGATGCCTACAACAACATCTTCATGATGGCCGATTCCGGAGCCCGTGGATCCGATAAGCAGATCAAGCAGCTCGCTGGTATGCGAGGACTCATGGCGGATACGACCGGACGTACCATCGAGCTCCCGATCAAGTCAAACTTCCGTGAGGGTCTTGACGTACTCGAGTACTTCATCTCCGCACACGGTGCACGTAAGGGACTTTCCGATACCGCGCTTCGTACGGCAGACTCCGGTTACCTTACGAGACGAATGGTTGACGTTACCCAGGATCTGATCATCCGTGAGCTTGACTGCTCTGCAGATAAGGATAAGATTCCATACCTGGAGATCTCCGCACTGGAGGAAGGCCAGGAGAAGATCGAGTCACTGCAGGAGCGTATCACCGGTCGTTACATCGCAGAGGATGTATACGATCCGGAGACCGGCAAGCTTGTCGTACAGGCAGACCGTATGGTTACCCCGAAGCGGGCACCGAAGGTCATCGCTGCACTCCAGAAGCGCTTCGATCAGGAGGTTGCGGAAGGAAAGCACGATGCGAAGCAGAAGATGAAGGTGAAGATCAGAACCGTCCTCACCTGCCGTTCGAAGAATGGTATCTGTGCGAAGTGCTACGGCTCGAACCTGGCAACGGGTCAGCCGGTACAGGTCGGCGAGGCCGTCGGTATCATCGCTGCACAGTCCATCGGTGAGCCGGGTACTCAGCTTACGATGAGAACCTTCCATACCGGTGGTGTTGCGGGTGGTGATATCACACAGGGTCTTCCGAGAGTCGAGGAGCTTTTCGAGGCTCGTAGACCGAAGGGACTTGCAATTCTTACTGAGATTCCGGGTGTCGTAGAGATCAAGGAAACAGCGAAGAAGAGAGAGGTTGTCATCACGGATGCGGAGAGAGGCCAGTCGAAGACCTACCTCATTCCGTATGGTTCCAGACTGAAGGTCATGGATGGACAGATACTCGAGGCCGGTGATGTTCTCACCGAGGGTTCCATCAACCCGCACGATCTTCTGAAGATCAAGGGCACCAAGGCAGTACAGGATTACATGATTTCTGAAGTTCAGCGTGTATACCGTCTGCAGGGTGTAGAGATTCAGGATCGTCATATCGAGATGATCGTTCATCAGATGATGAAGAAGGAGCGTATCATGGAGGCCGGTGATTCCGATTTCATCCCTGGCACCACCGTCGATCGCCTCGACTTCGAGGATGAGAACGAGCGCCTGATCGCCGAGGGCAAGAAGCCGGCAGAGGGTAAGCGCGTGATGCTTGGTATCACGAAGGCGTCCCTCGCGACCGATTCCTTCCTGTCCGCTGCATCCTTCCAGGAGACCACCAAGGTTCTGACCGAGGCGGCCATCAGTGGTAAGTCAGATCAGCTGATCGGTCTCAAGGAGAATGTTATCATCGGTAAGCTGATTCCGGCTGGTACCGGTATGAGACGCTACAGAAATGTAGAGCTCAGTCAGGACGAGCAGGATCTTCAGGATGATCACGATCAGATGTTCACAGCGGATGAGGCCTTCGATATCGATGCGGAGGGCGTAGAGCGTATCGCTGCACGCCGCCGGATCGAGAAGGAAAAGGAAAACATTCTGTAAAACTCATTGACAAGAAAATTCGATTGAAGTATATTACTAGGGCATGCGCAAAAGCATGCCCTGTTTTTTGTTTCCAGGGACCAAAACGAGAGAATAAACCTAATGAAAGGAGAACCAAATGCCTACATTTAACCAGTTAGTAAGAAAGGGCAGAACTTCTGCTAAGAAGAAGTCCACAGCGCCTGCACTTCAGAGAGGTTTCAACTCTTTAAAGAAGGTTGCAACTAACAATAGCGCTCCTCAGAAGCGTGGTGTATGTACAGCTGTTAAGACAGCAACACCGAAGAAGCCGAACTCCGCTCTTCGTAAGATCGCCAGAGTAAGACTTTCCAACGGTATCGAAGTTACATCCTACATTCCTGGAGAGGGCCACAACCTGCAGGAGCACTCTGTTGTAATGATTCGTGGCGGCCGTGTTAAGGATCTTCCTGGTACAAGATACCATATCATCCGTGGAACACTGGATACAGCCGGCGTTGCAAACAGAATGCAGGCCCGTTCAAAGTACGGTGCCAAGAGACCGAAGGCTAAGAAGTAATCAGCCTCGATCTACGTTGTAAAAAGACATGGTTAAAATGACGGATAATGGAACTCATTATTATATAAGAAGAGATGTCCAGAAGTCCGCATGAACTCGCAAAACACAATGATAGATTGCAGTTGCGAAGAGTACCGATGATCTAAAACAAATTTTTAAGGAGGGAAGTAACGTGCCACGTAAAGGACATACTCTGCACAGAGACGTACTTGCAGACCCGGTTTACAATTCCAAGCTTGTAACCAAGCTGGTTAACTCCATCATGCTTGATGGTAAGAAGGGTATTGCTCAGAAGATCGTCTATGGTGCATTCGACATTGTCGCTGAGAAGAGCGGCAAGGAAGCAACAGAAGTATTTGAAGAGGCTATGAACAACATCATGCCTGTTCTTGAAGTTAAGGCTAAGCGTATCGGTGGTGCTACATACCAGGTACCGATGGAGGTTAAGCCTCAGAGACGTCAGACCCTTGGTCTTCGCTGGCTTACTGAGTTCTCACGTAAGAGATCTGAGAAGACACAGGCTGAGAGACTGGCAAACGAGATTATGGATGCTGCAAACAACACGGGTGCAGCTGTAAAGCGTAAAGAGGAAATGCATAGAATGGCGGACGCTAATAAGGCATTTGCTCATTACAGATTCTGATAGGGGGGAAATACTTTGGCTGATAAGAGACAGTATTCACTTGAGCATACAAGAAATATTGGTATCATGGCACATATCGATGCCGGTAAGACCACACTTACAGAGCGTATTCTCTTCTACACTGGAATTAATCACAAGATCGGTGATACCCACGACGGTACTGCAACCATGGACTGGATGGCCCAGGAGCAGGAGCGTGGTATCACCATCACATCAGCCGCTACCACATGTCACTGGATCCCAGAGCATGAGCATAAGAAGATCGCCGGTGCACCTGAGTACCGTATCAACATCATCGATACTCCGGGCCACGTAGACTTTACCGTAGAGGTTGAGCGTTCTCTCCGTGTACTTGACGGCGCTGTCGGCGTATTTGACGCGAAGAGCGGTGTTGAGCCTCAGTCTGAGAACGTATGGAGACAGGCGGATACTTATCACGTACCGAGACTTGCATTCATCAACAAGATGGATGTCGTCGGTGCAGATTTCTTCCACTCTGTACAGACCATCGTTGATCGTCTCGGTAAGAACTGCGTTATCCTTCAGTACCCGATGGGCGCTGAGGATACCTATGTAGGTCTCATCGATCTTTTCGAGATGAGAGCTTACTTCTACAGAGATGACAAGGGCCAGGATATCGAGGTTACCGACGTACCTGAGGAGTACAAGGATGCAGCGCAGGAGTATCACGACAAGCTCGTAGAGCAGGTTTGTGAGCTCGATGATGATCTGATGATGATGTACCTCGAGGGTGAGGAGCCGACCGTAGAGCAGATGAAGGCTGTCCTTCGTAAGGCAACCATCGCCGGCGATGCGATTCCGTGCCTCTGCGGTACTGCTTACAAAAACAAGGGCGTTCAGAAGCTGCTCGATGCGGTTATCGATTACCTTCCGGCTCCTACCGACATCCCGGATGTTGAGGGTACCGATGAGGATGGAAATCCGGATAGCAGACCTTCTTCTGATGATGCTCCGTTCTCTGCACTCGCATTTAAGATCATGACCGACCCGTTCGTAGGTAAGCTTGCTTACTTCAGAGTGTACTCCGGTACCCTCAAGAACGGTTCCTACTGCCTGAACTCTACCAAGGGTAAGAAGGAGCGTGTAGGCCGTCTGCTTCAGATGCATGCAAATAAGAGAATGGATCTCGATGAGGTATTCTCGGGTGATATCGCAGCTGCGGTAGGCTTCAAGACCACATCGACTGGTGATACTCTCTGCGATGAGAACCATCCGATCATTCTTGAGTCCATGGAGTTCCCGGAGCCGGTTATCTCCGTAGCGATCGAGCCGAAGACCAAGGCTTCTCAGGGCAAGATGACCGACGCACTCGCAAAGCTTGCCGAGGAGGATCCAACCTTCCGTGTAAGAACCAATGAAGAGACCGGTCAGACCATCATCTCCGGTATGGGTGAGCTTCACCTGGAGATCATCGTTGATCGTCTTCTCCGTGAGTTCAAGGTTGAGGCAAACGTAGGTGCACCAGAGGTAGCGTACAAGGAGACCTTCACCAAGGCTGTCGATGTACAGGGCCGTTACGTTCACCAGTCCGGTGGTTCCGGTATGTATGGTGACTGTAAGGTTAAGTTCACACCGATGGATCCGAACGGCGAGGAGACCTTCAAGTTCCAGTCGACCGTTGTCGGTGGATCGATTCCGAAGGAGTACATCCCGGCAATCGAAAAGGGTATCCGCAGCGCAGCAGAGTCTGGTATACTTGCAGGCTATCCGGTACTCGGCGTAGACGCAAACGTATACGACGGTTCCTACCATGATGTCGACTCTAACGAGCGTGCATTCGAGTTCGCCGGATCGATCGCATTCAAGAACGCGATGGCGAAGGCTGATCCGATTCTTCTCGAGCCGATCATGAAGGTCGAGATCACGACTCCGGAGGAGTACATGGGTAACGTTATCGGTGACGTCAACTCTCGTCGTGGCCGTATCGAGTCCATGGAGGATATCCCATCCGGTAAGCAGGTAAACGCGTATGTTCCGCTTTCTGAGATGTTCGGATATGCAACCGATCTTCGTTCCAAGACCCAGGGTCGTGCAAACTACTCTATGTTCTTTGATCACTATGAGAAGTGCCCGAAGAACGTTCAGGATGCTGTACTCAAGGAGCGTAACGGTAAGTAATTACCGCGGTGGATGATTTCAGTCCATATCATAAAAATCAAGTGTTTTCGGGCCTCCGACGGCGTTCGGACGCCTAAAAATACTTGATAAAATAGAATAACGATGATAAAATCATGTTTGCTGATTGAGCATACACTGCGCTCAGAAGCATAATGTATTGCACGGAGCATGCAAGCGCATGCATAGTGCTTGACATGATTCTCGTTGTATTACATTTAATGGAGGTATTTTAAAATGGCAAAGGCACATTTTAACAGAACGAAGCCACATTGTAACATTGGTACCATCGGTCACGTAGACCACGGTAAAACCACTCTTACAGCTGCAATCACAGCTGTTCTCGCTGACAGACTTGGCATGGAGCCAGCTGTTCCTTTCGATCAGATCGATAAGGCACCGGAGGAGAGAGAGAGAGGTATCACCATCAACTCCGCTCACGTTGAGTACGAGACTGAGAAGCGTCACTACGCTCACGTTGACTGCCCGGGCCACGCTGACTACGTAAAGAACATGATCACTGGTGCTGCACAGATGGATGGTGCTATCCTCGTTGTAGCTGCTACCGATGGTGTTATGGCACAGACCAGAGAGCATATCCTTCTTGCTCGTCAGGTAGGTGTTCCGGCTATCGTTGTATTCCTTAACAAGTGCGACATGGTTGATGACCCTGAGCTTCTTGAGCTCGTTGAGATGGAGGTTAGAGACCTTCTGAACGAGTACGAGTTCCCAGGCGATGAGATCCCTGTAATCCACGGTTCTGCTCTGAAGGCTCTTGAGGATCCGAAGTCTGAGTGGGGCGATAAGATCATGGAGCTCATGGACGCTGTTGACTCTTACATCCCTGAGCCAGTTCGTGAGACTGATAAGCCATTCCTTATGCCAGTCGAGGACGTATTCACCATCACAGGTCGTGGTACTGTAGCTACCGGCCGTGTAGAGCGTGGTGTTCTTCACGTATCCGATGAGCTTGAGATCGTTGGTATTTCCGAGGAGACTCAGAAGACTGTCGTAACTGGTATCGAGATGTTCCGTAAGACTCTTGACGAGGCTGAGGCTGGTGATAACGTAGGTCTTCTCCTTCGTGGTATCAACCGTGATCAGATCGAGAGAGGTCAGGTTCTCTGCAAGCCGGGTACTGTAAAGTGCCACAAGAAGTTTACCGCTCAGGTTTACGTTCTTACCAAGGACGAGGGTGGTCGTCATACTCCGTTCTTCACAAACTACAGACCGCAGTTCTACTTCAGAACAACTGATGTAACTGGTGTCTGCGAGCTTCCAGAGGGTACAGAGATGTGCATGCCTGGTGATAACACCGAGATGACTGTTGAGCTTATTCACCCGGTAGCTATGGAGGAGGGTCTCCGTTTCGCTATCCGTGAGGGTGGTAGAACCGTTGGTTCTGGTAGAGTAATCAGCATCCTCGACTAATTCTGTCAGGCGATAAGCTAAGCATTTAAACAGCGTGGAGAGAAATCTCCACGCTGTTTTTTGAAATATAGGAGAAATCATATGACACAGGAATTTACATATAGACCGAAGATGGTATGTTCTACGGAGATTACATTTGAGCTGGATAACGAAAATAAGATTCACAATCTTCGCTTTCGTGGTGGCTGCAATGGCAACCTGAAGGCGATCGGGCGGCTCGTAGAGGGTCAGGAGGCGTCGAAGGTTTCAGAGATTCTGCGCGGAAATACATGTGGACCACGTCCGACCTCCTGCGCTGATCAGCTCTCAAAGGCGATCGATCAGGCGCTTGCTGAGAAGATCGCATGAAGCAGAACCGCGGGAGGCTGAAGGATGTCATGAAGCAGGTGCATGTTTCTGAGCGGGAGAATGAAGCGCAGAACAGCAGTCAGATACGATCGGATTCGTCTGAAGATCAGCCGAAATTTCACCAGAAACTGATCGGTATTTCTACGATCGTGCTGCTTCTGCTCCTGATCGTCCTGATTTTCTATGTGACTTTTAACCACATTTTTCCTGGTTTATGGCCGCTTCTGAAGGCTGGCGATGAGCAGGGAATCGCACGTTATCTCGAGCTGGAGGGAGAGTGGAAGGGTCTGATGCTGGCAGTCGTACTGTCTGCGCTGCAGGTGGTGAGTATCGTTCTGCCGGGACTTCCGATCCACCTGGCGGTTGGTATGATTTATGGCTGGTTGAAAGCGTCGATCGCCTGCTATATCGGCTTTGTCCTGGGAAATGCGTTTGTATTTGCTGTGGCGAGGCGGCTCGGGCGTCGACTCGGGAATTTCATTCCGGGACTGAACCGCCAGAACTGGTTGACACAGAAAATCAACTCGACGCATCCGGCGTTTGTGGTTGCCATCGCCTGCATGGTACCGGCCGTGCCGAATGGCGCGATACCGTATATTGCGTCGCGTGCGGATATTACAGGTCGGGGGTATGTCGGCGCCGTTGCGGCGACCGCCTGGCTGCAGTGTGTCACGAACTGTCTCTGTGGTTATTTTCTGATTCTCGGGCAATACCTCGGAGCGGCGATCGTGTTCGTCGCGCAGCTCGTCATCATCGGGCTGATCAGCTGGAAGAGAGAAGCGCTGCTCGGAAGTTTGAAGTAAAGCCTTCTATCTGAACAGTTACTTCTGATGATATTTTTGTAAGAACTTTGCTACTATCATCTTCGGATCGCATATAGTATGATGGTGTATGTAAAATTATGTGATGCTGAATCGGAGTTTTTATGAGAGTACATAGAGTGTGCACCGTGGCGATCGTGATGTCACTGGTGCTTGCGGGTCCAGCGTTAGCTGGGGTGAGTCCGGATGGCCGCGGTGGTGTGGCCTATACCGGGATGACATCTGGACAGAGCGTGACACAGGTGTCCGCGGTGAGTCCGGATGGCCAGGGCGGTGTCGTCTATCATGCGACGCCTTCATCCGATGCGAATACAAATCCGTATCTGAACAGCAGCAGTACGAATCATACCATGTATACGACGAACTATACCGGTACGACGGGCGGCTACTATGTAAATGGGGTATTGTATAATACACTGAACGTCGGGCCGATGGCGGGAAACCAGGCAGCGACGGGACTCGCACAGGTGACGAATCCGTCGCAGATGAATCCGGCGGGAAATCACTACAGCTCGAGCTCGACGGTGATCAATGCACGTCGTGTGGTGGCGAACACCTACCTGAAGGACGGCTGGCAGTTCGAAAATAACGGTATGTGGTACCTCTATCCGGATGGGACCTATCCGGTCAGCTCCTGGCGCAGTATCGATGGCGCAAATTATCATTTTAACCAGGGTGGCTACCTCGAGGTGAATACCTGGATCTACGAGGCGAATGGTGCCTGGTATTATGTAGGGGCAGATGCGAAGATGCTTCGTGGGCTGCAGAATATCAGTGGCCGGCTATACTATTTTGAACCGAACAGTGGACAGCTGCAGGGACCGGGACTGCTGCTCGCAGATGGCAGATACTACTATGCAGGTCAGGATGGTGCACTGCTGCAGAACGCTTGGATCGGAAGCTTCTTTTTCGGAGCGGACGGTGCGAGAGTAAACTGACGAAACAGATGAGGCAGAAAGAATGGACAGAGAATTAAAAGATCTGGATGATGTCGATCGGGCATTGGAGGAAAAACCGGTCGAGGGTGTGATCGAGCGCAAGCGTGCGCGTCGCATCGCGAATATGAGGAAACGTCAGAAACAGGAGCAGCTTCATGAGATGCTTGGTCTCCTGGGCATTCCGGCACTGGTGGTCGTGCTGATCATCATCATCCTGATTCTGGATCGGAATCCGAAGAATCCGGATGCACAGAGTGGTGGTCCGCAGGTGGCCAGCGCTTCCGAAATTGAAAACGCGGGGGGCGACGATGAGAGTGCATCTCCCGGCATTGCCGACGGCAACGCGGGTGCCGACGAGGACGCGTCACTCGTACGTCAGTATAATGACGAGTATATGACGAAGCTTTTCCAGGATTACTTTAACGCACGTCTCGAGGGTGATACCGATACACTGTACCGTCTGACCGGCGTCACGAATCAGACCGAGGAGCAGACCGCGAGTCTTCAGAAGAAGCTGAAGACCCAGGCCGGCTACATCGAGACATACCAGGATATCCAGCAGTATGCGGTAGATGGACTCGAGAAGAACACGAAGCTCGTTTTCGTCACCTATAATGTGAAGTTCCGCCGGACAGATACGCTGGCACCGGGCATCATGTACTGCTATGTGAAGGTAAACGATCAGAACAGCTTCGAAATCGTCGAGAACATGTCGCCGGAGCAGACGAAGTTTGTGAACAGCTATATCACGAATCACAGTGAGGTACAGGAGCTGATCAATGCGACCAACTCGCGTCTGCTGGAGGCCATCTCGAGTGATCAGCGGCTCGCGGTCATCTATGATGCTATCCAGAGCGGACGTATCTACACAGACTCGCAGGAAGAAATCGACAGCGAGGTTTCCCTGATCTCTGTAGAAACCGAGGCCGCCGTGACCGAGGCAGAAACCACGGCACCGTCTGATCGAGATACGGCGAACGAAGAAACGAAGGAGAGCAGTAAGAAGAACAGCGATCAGAAGAGCTCGGAGAAGAGCACGACCGAGACGAAAAAGTCGACGGAAACGACGACCGCAGGAGAAACCATCTCCGAAAACACGGGCGCAGGCGGAAAGGCAGAAACGACCGCAGCGGCTGCTTCCGGCGAGACCATCGCAGAGCCGGGGGCTGCAGATAACGCACCGGCTGGAGATGCCGTCATCTCCGATGACGGCCCGGTCGGCTGAACACTTACAAATGCAGGCGAATGCAGAAGCATTCGCCTGCTCTTTTATGTAGAAGAAACCTGAAAGACAGTATATAATAATAAGGTTTATGGTGCGCTCTGCACCGTGTACATGTCGTGAGACAGCAGAAAAGGAGAAAACACAGTATGGAAACGAAAGACTTTTACTATGACCTGCCGGAGGAGCTGATCGCGCAGGATCCGCTCGAGAAGCGCTCGGACAGCCGGCTTCTGGTGATGGACCGCTTCACCGGCGAGATCAATCACCGTCATTTTTATAACATCATCGACTATCTTCATAAGGGTGACTGCCTCGTCATCAACGATACGAAGGTCATCCCGGCACGTCTGCATGGCGAGAAGTCCGGTACCGGCGCACATGTCGAGGTACTGCTTCTTCGCCGCCTCAGCACGACCGACTGGGAGTGCCTCGTCAAGCCTGGAAAGAAGCTCCGGAATGGTGCGCGCGTCGAGTTCGGCGAGGGCCTGCTGAAGGGCGAGATCATCGACACGATCGATGATGGCAACCGCATCATCCGCTTCGAGTTCGAGGGCATCTGGGAGGAGGTGCTCGACCGCCTCGGCGAGATGCCGATCCCACCGTACATCCATCATCAGCTGAAGGAAAAGGCACGCTACAATACCGTCTATGCAAAGAATGACGGCTCTGCGGCGGCCCCGACCGCCGGTCTCCACTGGACCGAGGAGCTGCTTCAGGCCGTGAAGGAGAAGGGCGTGGAGATCGCCCACATCACCCTGCATGTCGGCCTCGGCACCTTCCGTCCGGTCAAGGCGGACAAGATCGAGGAACACCATATGCACAGCGAGTACTACATCGTCGAGCAGTCGGAAGCGGATAAGATCAATCGCGCCCACGCAGAGGGCCATCGTGTCATCTGCACCGGCACCACCAGCTGCCGTACCGTCGAGGCCGCAGCACTTCCGGATGGCACCATGCCGGCGACCTCCGGCTGGACCGATATCTTCATCTATCCGGGCTATCAGTTTAAGTGCATGGATGCGCTGATCACCAACTTCCATCTGCCGGAATCCACCCTCGTCATGCTGGTTTCTGCCTTTACGAAGCGTGAGCACGTGCTCCGCGCGTATAAGGTGGCGGTGCGCGAGAAGTACCGTTTCTTCAGCTTCGGCGATGCCTGCTTCTTCGCAGATCTCAAGAACGACGCACAGCTTCCGGCGGAGCTGGATCCGAACCGGAACCATGAAGTCACCTTCCTTCCGGAGGATGCCGTCGCAGAGGTCGAGGGTATCCCTGGAAAGAGCTACAGCTGGCCGCTCGCAGCCGATGAAGCGCCACTCTGGAAGACGGAGGAAAACGCGGGGGATGCGAGATGAGACTGAATAAGCGTTTATCGGAGCTCGGCGTCTGCTCCCGCCGCGAGGCGGATAAGCTGATCGCCGCGGGTCGTGTCACCGTAAATAAGACGCCGGTCGAGCTCGGCCAGCAGGTAACGGAAGCAGACTCGATCGAGCTGGACGGACAGTGTGTGAATCCGCATGCATTGAACGCCGCTGCCGGCAATCTGGAAGCACAGTACCTTCTCCATACGGAGTCGCGCCGGATGGCGAAGCGTTATGGAGAGCAGATTTCGACGGTGGGGCAGGACTATGACCGTCCGGCACCGGTGCTGCTCGCGTACTACAAGCCGCGTGGGATCGTGTGCACGACGAGTGATAAGGATAAAGCACCGAACATCATCGAAGCGATCCACTACCACACGAGAGTGTACCCGATCGGTCGTCTCGATAAGGAGTCGGAGGGACTCATCCTTCTGACGAATCAGGGCGATCTCGTAAATCGGATCAACCGTGCACGGAATTACCATGAGAAGGAATACGTCGTGACCGTGGATAAGCCGTGCACGAAGGAGTTCCTGGATGCGCTCGCCGATGGCGTCGAGTTGAAGGAACTGCATGCGACGACCCGCCCATGTGAGGTGTGGCAGGACATGACCCGTCCGCCGAAGCTTCGTCAGCAGGAGTTTCATATCGTGATCACACAGGGACTGAATCGTCAGATTCGCCGTATGTGTGCAGCCTTCGGCTATGAGGTGAAGAAGCTGAAGCGCATCCGTATCATGGACCTCACCCTGCATGGACTGAAGCCGGGGCAGTATCGCGAGATCGAGCTGTCCGAGCTCGGCCTCCGGGAAGAGGATATGGAAGAAAATGCCGGAAAGTAGTGGGCAGAGAAATTTTTCGAAAGCGGCGTTGCCATGGAGGGTGATTCGCGTCCTCCATCGGACATGGAAGTAAAAAACAGTAAACTGGAACAGGTAAAGATACTATGAGTGTTTCCCATAACGAAGAGAAAAACCAGAAGCTTGCACGCATGAAGGAGCTCATCCGCACCCTGAATGAAGCGGCCCGTGTGTACTATGTGGATGGCAATGAGATCATGTCGAACCTGAGCTATGACCAGCTCTATGATGAGCTTGAGAAGCTCGAACAGGAGACCGGCATGATTCTCGGCGGCTCGCCGACCCAGCGTGTCGGCTTCGAGGTGCTGTCGGAGCTTCCGAAGGAGCGTCATCCGAGCCCGATGCTGAGCCTCGATAAGACGAAGTCCGTCGAGGAACTGGCCTCCTGGCTGGGGGATAAAGAGGGCCTTCTCAGCTGGAAGATGGACGGGCTCACCGTCGTCCTGAGCTACCATGCCGGGGAGCTGGTGAAGGCAGTCACCCGTGGCAACGGTGAGATCGGTGAAGTCATCACACAGAACGCGCGGATGTTTGATAACGTCCCGACGCGGATTTCCTTCGCCGGTGATCTGGTGCTCCGCGGGGAGGCCATCATCACGTATTCCGAATTTAAAAAGATCAACGAAACCATCGCGGATGCGGATGCGAAGTATAAGAATCCGCGGAATCTCTGCTCTGGCTCGGTACGTCAGCTGGACCCGAAGGTGACGAAATCCCGACATGTGAATCTGATGGCCTTCGCACTCGTGAGTGCCGTGGATGCGCAGGGCGAAAATGTGGATTTCCAGAACTCCCGTGCGGCGCAGTATGAATTTCTTCGTGCCCAGGGCTTCGATGTCGTCGAGTATAAGCATGTGACGAATGCTACGATCGCGGAAACGGTACAGTGGTTCTCGGAGGCGATTCAGCACAACGATTTCCCGTCGGATGGCCTCGTGCTGATCTACGAGGACATCGCCTATGGCCTCAGCCTCGGCCGTACCGCGAAGTTCCCGCGAAACGCCATCGCCTTCAAGTGGAGCGACGAGCAGGCAGAGACCGTTCTTCGTGAGGTGGAGTGGTCACCGAGCCGTACCGGCCTCATCAATCCGGTGGCGATTTTCGACCCGGTGGAGCTCGAGGGCACGACGGTCAGTCGTGCAAGTCTCCATAACCTCTCCTACTGTGAGGAGCTGGAGCTCGGCATCGGGGACCGGATCACCGTGTATAAGGCAAACATGATCATCCCGCAGATTGCGGAAAACCGGACACGCTCCGGAAATCTGAAGCCGGTCGAGGTCTGCCCGGTCTGCGGACAGCCGACGGAGATTCGTTCGGATAATGAGGCGAAGTTCCTGTACTGCCCGAATCCGGACTGTGCGGCGAAGAAGATCAAGAATTTCTCACTATTCGTGAGCCGTGATGCACTGAACATCGAGGGCCTCAGCGAGCAGACGCTGGAGAAGTTCATCGCGCATGGCTTCATTCATCACTACAGTGATATCCTCCATCTCGATCGCTGCCGTGCCGACATCGTGACGATGGAGGGCTTCGGTGAGAAGAGCTATGAAAATCTGATGGCGGCGACAGAGCGTGCCCGCCATACGGAGCTTTACCGCGTCGTGTATGGACTCGGGATCGCCGGCATTGGCCTCGCAAACGCGAAGGTCCTCTGCCGACACTTCGGGGATGATTTCACGAAGCTGCGGGCAGCAGGCGTGGATGAGCTGCAGGAGGTGGACGGCATCGGCGCGGTGCTCGCAGAGAACCTCGTACGCTACTTCCAGGATGCAACGGTGATGAAGCAGGTGGATGCGCTGCTGCAGGATCTTGACATCGAGAAGAAGGTGGAAGACCATACGACGCCGAAGACGATGGAAGGAAAATCGGTCGTCATCACCGGATCGCTCGAGCATTTCGAGAACCGGAAGGAGCTGCAGGCGCTCATCGAAGAGGCCGGTGGCCGGGCAGCAGGTTCGGTATCCGCGAAGACCGCCTACCTTGTCAACAACGACATCACATCGACCTCTGGCAAGAACAAAAAAGCGAAGGAGCTGGGCGTTCCGATCGTCACCGAGGAAGAGTTTCTTCGGATCTTAAAGGGAGAAGTATAAGCGTCGTGGATGCCGTAACGGCAGAAAGACGCGGGCTGGGCATAGATCGCACTCGCCTGGCACTGCAGGAAAGGGACAGACTGGATGAATACAGACAATTATGATATTTATTTCCCGCATCTCGGGATCGGCGTCGAGCATCTCGGAAACTCGATTTCCGTGTTCGGCTTCCGCATCGCATACTATGGCATCATCATCGGTATCGGTATGCTGATGGGCGTGCTCATCGCGAGCTTTGATTACAAGCGCCGTGGACAGAAGTCAGAGGACATCGAAGACCTCGCGCTGTACAGCATCATTTTCGCCATTCTCGGTGCGCGTGCCTACTATGTCATCTTCGAGTGGGACTACTACTCGCAGCATCTCGGGGAGATCCTCAACCTCCGGCAGGGCGGTCTCGCCATCTATGGCGGCATCCTGACCGGCATCCTCTGCTGCGTGATTTTCTGCTACCGGCGGAAGGTGAAGTTTTTCTCCATCGCGGACTCTGCGGTGCTCGGCCTTCTCACAGGACAGCTCATCGGCCGCTGGGGAAACTTTTTCAATGCAGAGGCCTTCGGCCGCTATACGGATTCACTGCTCGCGATGCGGATCAAGGAATCCATCGTAAACCCGAACATGCTGAACGAGAACGTGCTCACACATGCGATCCGGATCGGTGACGAGATGTTCATCCAGGTGCACCCGACCTTCTTTTATGAGTCGGTCTGGAATCTCTGCACCCTGATTTTCCTCTGGATCACCGGGCCGAAGAAGAAGTTCACCGGACAGATTTTCTGGGAGTATCTCATGTTCTACGGCATCGGTCGCTTCTGGATCGAGGGGCTCCGCACGGATTCACTGCTCCTCTGGGGGACGAACATCGCCGTTTCGCAGGCCCTGTCAGGGGCCCTCGCCGTACTCGGTCTCGCGATGATCCTCCGCGGTGTGCGGAAGGCGAAGTGAGGATGCAGCCTGTAACAGTCACCGGTCTCGGAGTACTGTGCCTCCGTTGCCGCCACTCCGGGTTCCCCTGCCTGCCTGAACGCTTACTGCAGCCGAGGGGATGAACACGGGCGTTGCATATCCGGCATTGTAAAGCGGAAACTTCTGGTTTATAATAGCGATGCTTTTTTAGCTGTATTTTATAGATGGAACTGCTATCGACCTTCTCGGCACTGTCGGAAACGGGGGATGCAGGGAAGGATAAAGGAGATTTAGATTATGAAATTAGGTATCGTCGGACTGCCAAATGTCGGTAAGTCTACACTGTTTAACGCAATCACGAAGGCGGGCGCAGAGTCAGCCAACTATCCGTTCTGCACGATCGAGCCGAACGTCGGTGTCGTCGCTGTGCCGGATGAGCGTCTGGAGAAGCTGGGCGCACTTTATAATACGCAGAAGATCGTGCCGGCGGTGATCCAGTTCGTCGATATCGCAGGTCTCGTCAAGGGCGCCTCCAAGGGGGAGGGCCTCGGTAACCAGTTCCTGTCGAACATCCGTGAAACCGATGCGATCGTGCATGTCGTTCGCTGCTTCGATGATGACAACATCGTGCATGTCGATGGTTCCGTGGATCCGATTCGCGATATCGAGACCATCAACCTCGAGCTTATCTTCTCCGACCTCGATCTCCTCGATCGTCGTCTCGCGAAGACGAAGAAGCTCGCGATGAACGATAAGGATGCGAAGGCAGAGTATGCGCTCCTCACCGAGCTTCACGACCACCTCGAGTCAGATAAGCTGGCGATCAGCTTCGACGCCGGTGATGATGATAAGAACGCCTTCATTGATACCCTCGACCTCCTGACCCGTAAGCCGGTGATTTATGCGGCGAACGTTTCCGAGGATTCCGTCGCCGATGATGGTGCGTCCAATGCCTACGTCCAGAAGGTGCGTGAATACGCGGCAGAGAACGGCTCCGGTGTTTTCGTGATTTCCGCGCAGATCGAGGAGGAGATCTCCGAGCTCGAGGACGACGAGAAGGCAGAGTACCTCGAGTCCCTCGGTATGAGCGAGTCTGGTCTCGACAAGATCGTGCGTGCCTCCTATGATCTGCTCGGCCTCATGTCCTTCCTCACCGCCGGTGAGAAGGAGACCAGAGCATGGACCATCCGGAAGGGTACGAAGGCACCGCAGGCGGCCGGTAAGATCCACTCCGATTTCGAGCGTGGCTTCATCAAGGCCGAGGTCATCAACTACCAGGATCTCCTCGACTGTGGCTCTATCGCGGCAGCACGTGAAAAGGGCCTCGTCCGCATGGAGGGTAAGGACTATGTGATGCAGGACGGCGATGTCGTTGAGTTCCGCTTCAACGTATAATTCGCCATCATTCTATAGAAGGAAGTGTGCCGCCTGCCGCCGTGCAGCAGCTCTGGTGCGGGTGCTGATCAATTTATGGAAAAGCGTGCCGCCTGCCTGCTGCAGACCTTTCAGGACAGATAATATATCGTTATATAGAAGGAAGTCTCTCATTCGAGAGGCTTCTTTTTTTAATTTATTGCTGTATCCTGCCTTGACACTAAACCCAAATTAGCGCATTATTATGTCATGAAGTGGTAAGAAGTGGTAGAAAGTGGTAGAAAAGGGAAATGTCATTCACAGGAGAGTATCGCCACAATCTGGATGCCAAGGGCAGACTGATCATACCGGCCAGATTTCGGGACCAGCTCGGAGACGAGTTTACGGTCACTAGAAGCCTGGACGGTTGTCTTGCTATGTACGCAGCTCCGGAGTGGCAGGCGCTCGAAGAGAAGCTGAATGCGCTTCCGATGACGAACGAGAAGGCGAGAAGCCTGAAGCGCTTTCTGCTGGGGTCAGCCGCGATCTGTGAGCTGGATAAGCAGGGCAGAATCCTTCTTCCACAGGTCCTCCGTGATCGGGCGGGCCTTGACAAGGATATCACCTTACTCGGTGTGGGTGACCATATCGAGATCTGGGATACAAACACGTACGAAGAAAAGTACAGCTTCGATGATGAAGCTGCATTAGAAGCAGACTGGGAGGGCTTAGGTGTCTGAGTTTAAGCATTATTCCGTACTTCTCCACGAAACCGTGGATGGACTCAACATCCGGCCCGATGGCATCTATGTCGACGGAACCTTAGGTGGTGGCGGACATGCCCATGAGGTATGTACCCATCTTTCACCGGCCGGTCGCCTGATCGGCATCGACCAGGATAAGGATGCGATTCAGGCAGCGAGCGAGCGGCTTTCGGATGTACGGGACCGCGTGACGATCGTCCGCAGTAATTACGAAAGAATCGATGATGTGTTAAAGGAACTCGGCATCGGAAAGGTCGATGGGATCTACCTCGATCTCGGTGTATCGAGCTACCAGCTGGATACCGCGGAGCGTGGCTTCAGCTACCGGAGCGATGCACCGCTCGATATGCGGATGGATGACCGGAATCCGATCACCGCTGCCGATATCGTGAACGATTATAGTGAATCCGAGCTTTTCCATATGATTCGAAACTATGGAGAGGACCGTTTCGCACAGAACATCGCGAAGCATATCTGCCAGTATCGTGCGACGAAGCGCATCGAGACGACGCTGGAGCTGTCCGAGATCATCTCAGGTGCGATTCCAGCGAAGATTCGTGCCACCGGAGGCCATCCGGCGAAGCGTACCTTCCAGGCGATTCGAATCGAGCTGAATCGTGAGCTCGATGTACTGGAGGACAGCATCGATCGCATGATCGATGATCTCGCAGAGGGTGGACGCCTCTGTATCATCACCTTCCACTCCCTCGAGGACCGGATCGTGAAGACGAAGTTCCGCACTGCTGAGAAGCCGTGCATCTGTCCGCCGGAGTTTCCGGTATGCGTTTGTGGCCGGAAGTCGAAGGGCCGGGTGATCACCCGAAAGCCGATCCTGCCGAGTGCCGAGGAGCTCGAGGAGAACTCGAGATCGAAGAGCGCGAAGCTTCGGATCTTCGAGAAACATGATGAGAAAGTTTAGAATCCGGAACCGATCCGGAAAATGGGAGAAAGAGTAGTATGACCAGAACGAGACAGGCAGCCGCGGTACGTGCGCCGCGGACGACAGGGACCTATATAGATGGTAATACGGTCCGTCGCATCCAGCCGAAGCGTCGTCCGAATCCGGAGGAACTGGAGCGGAGACGGCAGGCGCGTATGCGGGAGCGGCAGCGGATCCTCGACGAGCGTGAGATGGAGTACCGTGCGCAGCAGGAGCGACTTCGCCATAAGACGGTCGTGGTCGATCGGACCTACCTTGCGGTGCTGATCATCGCCTCTCTGTTTACGCTGGGACTCTGCTTTTCCTATATTCAGATGCAGACCTCGATCAATACGCGGATTTCGTCGATTGAGACGAAAAAGCAGCAGTTGGACAAGCTGAAGTCTGAGAACGACGCGCTTCAGAACAGCATAGATACGTCCGTGAATCTCGATGAGATCTATCGGGTAGCCACGCAGGAGCTCGGCATGGTATATGCCGGCAAGGATCAGACGATTACCTATGACAAGACGGAAAGCGAGTACGTAAGACAATATGAGGACATCCCGAAGTACTGATCAAAACCAGAGACGAAACCGGGGGAAGATTCTTCCCCCGTACATGCAGAGAAAGCTAGCCGTCACACTATGTGTGATCATGCTAGCTTTAATTGCGCTTATCCTGGCGATTTATAATCTGATAAAAAACAACAGCGAGGAGTACAACAAGATCGTTCTGTCCCAGCGACAGGCATCCTATGATTCACGTACGATTCCGTTCCGGCGTGGCGACATCATGGACCGGAATGGTACGGTGCTGGCGACCAGCCAGAAGGTATATAACCTGATCATCGACCCGCGTGTCATCTACTCCGGTCAGGATGAGCGTTATGTGGATCCGACGATTCAGGCGCTCGTCGCCTGCTTCGAATACGATGAGACCGAGCTTCGAAAGCTGCTCAGCGAAAAGGCCGACAAGTCCTATGTGAAGTATGCGAAGGGACTGAGCTACGACCAGAAATCGGCCTGGGAAGCGTATGTGAAGGAGCAGAATGCCGCGTATGTCAGCAGTGGCTCGAAGGCACGCATCAAGGGCATCTGGTTCGAGGATGAGTACAAGCGTACCTATCCGTACGATTCCCTCGCCTGCAACATCATCGGCTTCTCGAGTGCCGACGGCTCCAGCGGAACCGGTGGCGTCGAGCAGTACTACAACGATACCCTGATGGGCGTCAATGGCCGGGAGTACGGCTACCTCGACAGCGATACGAAGCTGCAGTCCGTACTGAAGGAGCCGACCGACGGTAATTCCGTCGTGACGACCATCAATACGAATATTCAGATGTCGCTGGAGAAGTACCTCAACAAGTGGCAGACAGAAGATGTGGGCTCAAAGATGGCGGCGGCGATCGTCATGGATCCGAACACCGGCGAGGTGCTCGCGATGGGCTCCACCAATCAGTTTAACCTGAACGATCCGCGTGCGCTGGACAGCTCGGTCTATACCGATGAGTATCTCATGCAGCTCGGCCGCAAGGAGGCCGTCGGCGTATATCGTCGAGAGAATCCGGATGCCGCCGCGATCACAGAGGATGAGGTGTCGAAGTACTATTCGACCGAGGACATCCTGTCCTATGGCCGTCAGGTGGCCTGGAACCAGCTGTGGCGAAATATCCCGGTATCCGATACCTATGAGCCGGGTTCGGTAGCGAAGAGCATCACGATCGCCGGTGCACTGGAGGAGAAGTCCATCACACCGAATACGACCTTCGACTGCCAGGGCTACATCGAGCTGAACGACGGTATCCATACCTGGCGTATCCGCTGTCATAACCGGAACGGTGACGGCGTGCTCGATGCCACGATGGGGCTTGCGAAGTCCTGTAACGTATACCTCATGAATACCGCGTTCAATGAAGGCGCCGAGAACTTCGTGAAGTACCAGCATATCTTCGGCTTCGGTGAGTATACCGGCATCGACCTGCCGGCAGAGGCCGACACCACGGACCTCGTGTACAATGCAGAAAACATGGGACGTACGGCCCTCGCGACCAACTCCTTCGGCCAGAACTTTAACGTCACCATGATTCAGATGGCGGCTGCGTACTGCAGCATCATCAACGGTGGCAGCTACTACAAGCCACATGTGGTGAAGCAGATCCTGAACGGCAACGGCACCGTCATCGAGGATGTGAAGCCGGAGCTTCTCCGCACCACCTGCTCGAAGTCGACGAGTAACTTCCTGAAGCAGGCCCTCTATACCACCGTAGAAGAGGGTACCGGTAAGAAGGCGAAGATCCAGGGCTACCATGTTGGTGGCAAGACCGGTACCGCCGAGAAGCTGCCACGTTCGGCGAAGAACTACCTCGTCTCCTTCTGCGGCTTCGCGCCGGTGGAGGATCCGCAGTTACTTGTTTACGTCATCGTCGATACGCCGAACCTCGTCGGAGAGGCACAGGCGACGGCCTCCTTCGCCGTGAACATCGAGCGTGAAATCATGAACGATGCGCTGCAGTTCCTGAATATCGCACCATCCGGAGATACCAATCCGGAGGATTCCATCAACGCGCAGCTTCAGCAGAACCCGGAGGGCATCTCCTCCGAGACGATGGGTGCACAGGTAGGCGGTGAGAACGGCGCGGAGAGTGAAACCACGGCGGACGAAACGAGCACCGAAACCGATGCGGATGGCAATGTGATGACGCCGACCACGGCTGCAACGGTGACCGACGAGTACATCGAACCGGCGGGTGACGACGCGAGCTTCGCGCTCCCGGAGGCCGTGCCGGGCGAGAGCAGCGAAGGCGAAACCGAAACCTCCGCCGAAAATTAATGGGGTCAGACCCCATTAAGAATCCTTTACGAAATTCTTAAGCTCACCGTAAGGGGGTCAGACCCCATTACGATTTTCTTAAGATTCACTGCTTATCCGGGTCACAGGCAGCGGATGATTTATATATGGAGTTAGATTATGTATCTTGATTTTGTTGTTTCTATTCTTATGGGCTTTGCGCTGGTAGCCCTTGCGATGCCTTTCGCCATTCCGGAGCTTCACAAGCTGAAATTCGGGCAGGAGGTCCGGGACGATGGACCGAAGGCACATCTTAAGAAACAGGGCACACCGACGATGGGTGGCCTCGTGTTCGTACTGGCCATCGTGATCGTCAGCCTCGTTTATGTCCGCCGCTATCCGAAGATCCTTCCGGTGATGCTTCTCACGGTCGGTTTCGGTATCGTCGGCTTCATCGATGACTTTCTGAAGGTCGTGAAGCATCAGTCCGAGGGCTTCAATCCGAAGCAGAAGTTTCTCTGCCAGCTGGTGTTCTGTGTGATTTTCGCACTGTATCTTTATCTCTCGCCTGCCTATGATCATCGTATGCAGGTCCCGTTTACGGAGATCTATCTCGATCTCGGATGGTTCTATGTGCCGGCACTGCTCTTCATCGTGCTCGGTACGGACAATGGTGCGAACTTCACCGATGGTCTCGATGGACTCGCGAGCTCTGTCACGGCTGTGATCGCACTGTTCCTCGGCTTCGTCAGCCTGTATTTCGGAAAGGCAGATGCACAGCTTGCACCGATTTCCGGTGCGGTGTTCGGGGCACTGATGGGCTTTCTGATGTTTAACTGCTACCCTGCAAAGGTATTTATGGGGGATACCGGATCACTGGCACTCGGCGGCTTCGTCGCGGCAGCGGCCTTCGAGATGGGAATCCCGCTCTTTATACCGATTTTTGCACTGATTTATCTTGTGGAAGTACTGTCGGTCATCATCCAGGTGACCTACTTTAAGAAAACACATGGAAAGCGGATCTTTCGCATGGCACCGATTCACCATCACTTTGAGCTCGGAGGATGGTCGGAGACGAAGGTGGTGACAGTCTTCACAGTGCTGACAGTGCTCTTATGTCTGGTGGCGAGCCTGGGGATGTAAGAGACAGTAGAACATAATAGGGGTGGATTAGATGGATAGTCAGAAGGTGCTCGTGCTCGGCACGGGAAAAAGCGGTATCTGCGCCGCAAAGCAGATTTTACAGCTGGGAGGACAGGTCGTTCTGTTCGATTCCAATGAAAAGCTGGACACCGTGAAGGTGATGAAAAATTTCAGAAAGAGAGAACGGATTTCACTGGTGGTCGGAGAACTGAAGCCGACGGATCTCGTATCCGTAGATCTCGCAGTTATCAGCCCGGGTATCCCGCTCGATAAGCCGTTTGTGAAGCTGATCGATGGGGCGAAGATCCCGATCTGGGGTGAAATCGAGCTCGCGTATCAGTCCAGCAAGGGGAAACTTGCAGCCGTGACTGGAACGAACGGCAAGACCACGACGGTTTCCCTGATCGGTGAAATCTTTAAAACGACCTACGACGATACGCATATATGTGGAAACATCGGTAATCCGTTTACGGCCGAAGCACTGGAAACGACGGATGCCTCTGCGACGATCCTCGAGGTGAGCTCCTTCCAGCTCGAGACCATCATGGATTTCCATCCGCATGTATCCTGCATCACCAACATCACCCCGGACCATCTCGACCGTCATAAAACGATGAAGAACTATGTGAAGGTGAAGGAGAGCATCGCGCTGAACCAGACCGAGGAGGATTTCATCGTCCTGAATTATGAAGATCCGGAGCTTCGGAAGTTCGGAAAGCGAAAGACCCTGAAGCCACAGGTCATCTGGTTCAGCTCTGCACATGAGCTGAAGGATGGCTTCTACTATAAGAACTTCGAGATTCATCATGCGCATGATGGCGAGGATGAGGCTCTGCTCGATGTACGGGATACGAACCTTCTCGGTGCACATAACTACGAGAATATCATGTGCGCCATCGCTGTCTCTATGGAGATGGGCGTGCCGATGCAGAAGATCATCTCGGCCGTAAAGAAGTTCAAGCCGGTGGAGCACCGCATCGAGTTCGTACGTGAGCGCAATGGCGTTCGTTACTATAATGACTCGAAGGGCACCAATCCGGATGCAGCCATCAAGGCACTACTGGCGATGCCGGGGCCGGTCGTTCTGATCGGCGGCGGTTATGACAAGGAGATCCCTTTCGATGACTGGTGTAAGCTCTTTAAGGGCCGCGTCAAGTACCTCGTTCTGATCGGGCAGACACGGAACATCATCGCAGTGTGTGCGAAGAAGTACGGCTTTACGAATGTCATGTTCGCAGAGGATATGGATGAGGCCGTGAAGGACTGTGCGGCATATGCGGATGAAGGCGACTATGTCCTTCTGAGCCCGGCCTGCGCATCCTGGGGCATGTTCCCGAACTATGAAGAGCGTGGACGCATCTTCAAGGAGTGCGTAAAGAATCTGTAAATATGGACAGGAGGAAGGATGGCAGCGAAGAAGAAAAGAAAATATTTTTATGACTACAGCCTTTTGTTTGCCGTCATCTTCATCACCGGCTTCGGTATGATCATGATGTACTCGGCTTCCGGCTACTCGGCGCAGAGCCAGATGAATGATGCCATGTACTTTCTCCGGCATCAGGCGGTGTTCGCGGCCGGCGGCCTCGTAGCGATGCTGATCGTGTCGGTCATCGATTACCACCTGACCGCGATCTTTTCGAAGATCCTGTATATCGTGGCCTGGCTGCTGATCGTAGCGACCATGGTCATCGGTGTCGCCTCCCACGGCTCCGCGCGGTGGATCCGGCTCGGTGGTGTGCGTTTCCAGCCCTCGGAGATCATGAAAATCGCGGTGATCGTACTGCTCTCGTATCTGATTACCCACTATGGATATCAGATCAACAACGGGAGAACCTGGTGGAAGGTCGCGCTGGTCGGCATCGCGCCGGGCATCGTGGTCGCGGCGACGAACCTGTCGACCGCCATGATCATCCTCGGCATCACCTTTTTTATGATGTGGATCGCATCGAAGAAGTACTGGCCCTTCGTTCTCTGTGGCGTCGCGGGCGTCCTCGTGTACATTTTCGCCTATCCGATGGCGAAGCTCTTGTCCGCGCTGAACATCCTGCAGGATTATCAGCTGACACGTATCTTCGCATGGAAGGATCCGGCGAGCTACTCAGACGAAACCTTCCAGACCCTGCAGGGCCTGTATGCGATCGGCTCCGGCGGTATCTTCGGTAAGGGCCTCGGTGAGTCCGTACAGAAATTTCTCATGCCGGAGGCACAGAATGATATGATCTTTACGATCATCTGTGAGGAGCTCGGCCTCTTCGGCGCGATCTCACTGATTCTCATTTATGTGTTCATCATCTACCGGCTGTTCGATATCGCACGAAATGCCCGTGACCTCTATGGGTCAATGCTGGTGATCGGAATTCTGTGCCACATCTCGCTGCAGGTCATCCTGAACATAGGTGTCGCGACGAACACCATCCCGAATACCGGTGTTACGCTCCCGTTTGTCAGCTATGGTGGTACTTCACTGATGCTGCTGATGGCGGAGATCGGTCTCGCGCTGTCGGTTTCACGGCAGATCCGACTGGAAGATCCGACGTAAGTATTCAGAGCTTTGCCCATGGCAAAGCTCTTTTTTTTATGGTAGAGTAAAGAACCGAAAAGAACAGACAGTGTGCATTGCAAAAATCGCAATGGAACAGAACGTAAACAGAAAGAACGTATAGAATGACAGATAGAGATTTTTACGGCTACGATGATCCGAGGGACCAGAATAAGCGGCATCTGCTTCGCTGGAGCATCGTCGTCCTGCTCCTGCTGATCGCCATCCTGCTCGCCAGTGTACGGATTCAGCGTTTCACGGTGGTGGGGAATACACAGTACAGCAGTGATGAGATCGTCCAGATGATTTTTTCGGATCCATGGGATACGGATACGGCCTGGTGCTTCGTGAAGGATAAGACGAAGCCGCACAAGGAACTTCCGTTTGTGCAGCGTTATGATATCGACTTCGACGGTCCCTTCGCGGTGAGCATCACCGTCTATGAGAAAAATGTCGTCGGCTATGTGGATTATATGTCGAGTCATATGTACTTCGATAAGGATGGTATCATCGTAGAGTCCACCGGCAACCGGCTGGAGGGAATCCCGCGCATCAGCGGTCTCAGCTTCGGCTCCATCGTTCTCTACCGGGAGCTGCCGGTAGAAAATAAGGATGTCTTCAATAATATCCTGAACCTGACCGGCGCACTTCGTACCTACGATATCGACTGTGAGGAGATTCAGTACGATTCACTTCTGAATGCCACACTCCGCATCGGCGACATCAGCGTCCGCCTCGGCAGTAATAAGGACATGGAGATGAAAATCTCGACGCTGCATGATATCCTGCCCCATCTCAGTGGACGGAAGGGGGAGCTGAATCTTTCAGATTATTCGGAGACCTCGGATCATGAGTCCTATATTTTCAAGGAAAAGACGGGCTGATCTGCGCATAACAGCACCGTTTTCTGCGCATAACGACGGCTGAAGTTATAAAAAAGTAAGAAATAATGTGAAAATTTCGATAGAGCTCCACTTCTAAGCGTGGTAATATTATAGCTGAATTGTAAAAGTAAATGCAGTATGAAAAAATAAATGCTACACTGCATGAAAAGTGGCCGAATTTTTGAAGGTTTTGCTATCATCCGGGATAGATGTGGTATAATTTAAGACACATTTTCTCGGCACTTTCTGTTTTTTGCGTATGGCAAACAGGCATCTGAAAAAGTCGTGTGTAAGACTAAATTCCACATGCCTGGGCAGAAGATTTGAAAATCATCTGGCGGCAGCTTGTATCTGAGTGAATGGGTTACTTTTTAAGCAGGTCTGGTGACATTGTCACTTCATCTGGCGGGATGAATTTGATCTGCAAGGCCTCGAGTATCTTGGGGCCGTATTTTTTTAATGCTAGTTGGTATGGCGTGGCTCCCTCGAGATTTTTGCGCGCATAGGAATTCATGTGATTTACAATCCGGCGAACATCCCATTGAGTCAGATCTGTAAATAAGGTTCCCTTCGGCAAGATCATTCGAAGTAGTGTATGTGCCTCTTCGAGACATCCCTTCTGACCACTACGCATAGGATCGCAGTAATAGATGCTGGTCCGTATGATGCCATCCTTATTCGTTTCGAGATTATCGGGCTTTCCGAATTCCGAACCACGGTCTGTGAGAATGATCGGCAGCATGGATTGAAATTCATAGACACCGCCCAATGTTTTCTCGAGGGTATCAAATGCTCTTTCGACATAGCAGGGTTCATGGCATGGCAACAGCCGTGCAAAGAAAAGCGAAATTTCCGGATCGACGAAGGTCAGGATGCATTTTAAACAACCTCTGGCAGAGAGAACGGTATCCATTTCCCAGAACTCACTGAGCTGGAGATTCAGCGCCTTGAAATCGTCGTATGTGCGATTTTCAAATACGGTTCTATCCTTGATCTGCGTCTTATGAACCTTGCGGGTCTTGAACTTTACTTTCCGTTTGAGATCTATGTTCCTCGTGATTAGAGCGCCGATGTCGATGTATTTGTACATGGTCCTGACGGACATATCCAGTTCCGGGTGGTTTGTCAGAATGACGTAAGGTGACTGTCCCTGCATGATCAGCGGGTGAGCGATGGAGTTGATACGATGAATCTCGGCTCTGGACTTTGCGATACCCTCTCTGGAAGACGTGCGAAGCTCCTCGTATTTTCGTTGTGCGAAATGAGCATCGTAGGAATACTTGGTCGGAATACTGCAAAGGTTCCTTGCCTTGCTACAGCCATTACAAACGAATGGAGCCTTGTCCAAATGACGGCAGGCTTCCTTCTCAAAACGATCACAGACCTGGTTGCATTTGTGACATGACGCACACTTCTGGTCACAGATCAAAAGCTTTTTGCACACGTTGGTCTTTCTGCATTTGAAGCGATGGATGCAAAAGTTGTATGGATTGTTGAAGCTGCCTTTGTGCCACGTGTCGAGAGAACGATGGAGCCGGACTTCTCTGGAAATCGTGGTAGGGTCCTTGCATAAGTACTTGGCAATATCCCGGAATGAGCGGCCCTCATCAAGAGCATGCTCGATGTACAAACGATCGTTAAGAGTAAGGTGTTTCTGGTTGCCTGGTATAAGATTTGACATGAGTACCTCCTTTGCTGCCGCCAGGCAAACGTACAAGAGGTCATTATAGTCTGTTTGGGATATATGAAAGAGTAAATGCTACTTGTGTAAGACTAAATGCAACTTGCACTCAGAGGAGTAGCATTTCGAATTTCAATTTTGGTGGTAATATTATATGGACTAAGCTATTGCAATCTGATAGCTTTGTTTGTATATTATCTTATTGTGCAGTCATATGCGTATGTGGCCGCAGTAAAACAGGTTATCTTATATAATGAATATATATGAGGGATTGAAGGAGGAAGATTATGCTTGAGATTAAGCTTCCTGAGTCAGAGGCAGCTGCAAAGATTATCGTCGTAGGTGTTGGTGGCGCAGGTAACAACGCGGTAAACCGCATGGTGACGGATGGTATCGTGGGCGTCGAGTTCATCGGCATCAATACCGATAAGCAGGCGCTTCAGTACAGCCAGGCACCGACCACGATGCAGATCGGCGAGAAGCTGACGAAGGGACTCGGCTGCGGCGGCAGACCAGAGGTAGGTGCGAAGGCTGCAGAGGAGAGCTCTGAGGATATCACCGCTGCACTGCAGGGTGCCGATATGGTATTCGTTACCTGTGGTATGGGCGGCGGAACCGGAACCGGTGCAGCACCGGTCATCGCGAAGATTGCGAAGGATATGGGTATCCTTACCGTCGGCGTCGTGACGAAGCCGTTCCGTTTCGAGGCTCGTCAGCGTATGACGAACGCAATCGATGGCATCAAGAAGCTGAAGGAGTCCGTAGACACCCTGATCGTCATCCCGAATGACCGTCTGCTTGAGATCGTAGATCGCAGAACCACGATGCCGGATGCATTGAAGAAGGCCGACGAGGTTCTCCAGCAGGCTGTACAGGGCATCACGGATCTGATCAATGTTCCAGGCCTCATCAATCTCGACTTCGCAGATGTTTCTTCTGTTATGAAGGATAAGGGTGTGGCGCATGTCGGTATCGGCGCAGCCAAGGGTGACGAGAAGGCGACCGAGGCGGTGAAGATGGCGATCTCCAGCCCGCTTCTCGAGACCACCATCGAGGGCGCTACAGATGTGATTATCAACATCTCCGGAGACATCTCCCTCGTAGAGGCAAACGAAGCCGCTTCCTATGTCGAGGAGCTGGCAGGTGATAATGCAAACATCATCTTCGGTGCGATGTATGACGAGAATGCCCAGGATGAGTGTAAGATCACCGTCATCGCAACCGGTATAGAGGATTCCGCGGCGACCAGCTCTGCATTTGATACGCTGAAGAAGCCGGCGCAGCCGAAGGCAGCCGCACCAGCAGCGCAGGCAGCAGAGACCACGGTCAGACCGACCATGCCGAGCTTCCTGAACGGAAACACCAGCTTCCAGCCGCAGCTTCGTCCGACGACTCCGGTGACGGTAGCACCACAGGAGCAGACGCTTGCACAGGGCGCAGCACCGGTACAGCCGCAGCAGCCGACCTTCCGTCCGCAGCAGAATAAGGAAATGTCCATCAATATTCCGGACTTCCTGAGAAACAGAAAGTAATCACTGGTCAGTTGTAAAAGCTAATTCCAGTTTGTAAGACTAAATTCCACCTTGTAGGAGTAAATTCCACGGGGTGGAGTTTTTTTGTGCCGAAAAAGAGCGGAAACGATGGAAAA
>NZ_JBQKLS010000006.1:0-150217 GCF_052116105.1 Oribacterium sp. Sow4_G1_1 | reverse complement strand
TTTTGCCACCTTGGTGGCAAAATCAAGCGACGATGCCCGCGCCGTAGGCGCATCTAATGGCATCGTCTCCTTGCGTCATTTTCCTTAGCACCCTCTAGCAACGCTGAGTTTTCATGAAGAAAACTCAGCGATTGCAGAGGGCCTAGTGCCGCTTAGGGTCCCTGACTTAGATTGAACCGGTCTCGCAGTACTGTGCTTCCGACTGCCGTCCGACGAGCTCGCCGAAGTAGTAGAAGCCCTTCGACTCCGTAAGCTTCACCATCTGCATGGTGCCGATCAGCTCCTTCGGGCCCGGGAAGTGCACGAGCACGCTGTTTGAGAGCCGTCCCGTGAGGTAGCCCTCCTGGTTCTTGTTCTCATCCTCGACGAGGACCTCCATGGTCTTTCCGAGGTCGCGGGTCTCGTTCGCCGCCGAGCTCTCCTGCACGATTTTAAGAAGCCGGGCGAAGCGGTCCTTCACATCCTCCTCCGGCACCTGCTCGTAGCTCGCCGCCGGTGTGCCCGTCCGCTTACTGTAGATGAAGGTGTACGCCGCGTCGAACTGCGCCTGCTGCACGACCTCCACGGTATCCTGGAAGTCCGCCTCAGTCTCACCCGGGAAGCCCACGATGATGTCGGTGGTCAGCGCCACCTCCGGCAGCTCCCGGCGGATCTTCTCCACGAGTGCGAGGTAGCTCTCCTTCGTATAGTGCCGGTTCATGCGCTTGAGAATCGCGCTGGAGCCGGACTGCAGCGGCAGGTGAATGTGCCGCTCGATGTTCGGGTGCGTCTTCATCACCTCGATGAGCTCATCCGAGAGATCCTTCGGGTTCGAGGTCATATAGCGTACGCGCCGGAGACCCGGCAGCTCTGCCACGGCGGCGAGCAGCTCCGGGAAGCTCGTGCTGCCCGGGATGTCATTGCCATAGGAATTGACATTCTGACCGAGCAGGGTGATCTCGAGACAGCCATCCGCGATCAGCTGCTCGCACTCACGGAGGATCGCCGTCGCATTACGCGACTTCTCCCGACCACGCACGTACGGCACGATACAGTAGGTGCAGAAATTATTACAGCCGTAGCTGATGTTCACCGCGCCCTTGAAGCGGTAGCGACGGTCACTCGGCAGCTCCTCGACGATAAGCTTCGTATCCTCGAGCACCTCGAAGGTCCGCTTCCCGGTGACGAGCGTCTGGTACAGAAGCTCCGCGAGCTTGTAGACATTGTGCGTACCGAAGACGAGACGCACGTACGGATAGCGCTTCCGGATCCCCTCGACCTCGTCCTTCTCCTGCATCATGCAGCCGGTGATACCGATGATCATCCCATCGCGGCGCTCGTACTGATGCTTCAGACGGCCGACCCGACCGTACAGCTTCATGTTCGCATTCTCCCGCACCGTACAGGTCGTGAACAGCACGACATCCGCATCCCGGTCATCCTCCGTCACAGTGTAGCCGCAGCGCTCCAGGATACCGAGCAGCTTCTCACCATCCTTCGCCGACATCTGACAGCCCATGACCTCGACCATACAGTGCGCCGCATAGCCCTCCTGCTTCTTCATCTCCACGAGCTCACGGACACGGTCCATGAAATAGTACTGCCGCGCCGGCTCCTCCGCCGGTGCCTGCTCCACGATTTCTTTAAAATCTATAATGTAATCCATAAAAACAAATCATCTTTCTTTTATATCTAAGCATTGATAAGCATTCAGCTAAGGGTCCCTGAAAGGGTGGCATCAGAAGCCATACGTAGAGACCGTGTGAAATCAAGCCGGGTCCCCTTAGCGGCACTTGGTATATATCCATGCGCCTTTGGCGCTTGGATGCCCCCGGGCGGCGAGGCCGTTTTGCCACCTTGGTGGCAAAATCAAGCGACGATGCCCGCGCCGTAGGCGCATCTAATGGCATCGTCTCCTTGCGTCATTTTCCTTAGCACCCTCTGCAACGCTGAGTTTTCATAAAGAAAACTCAGTGATTGCAGAGGGCCTAGTGCCGCTTAGGGTCCCCGGCTTAGAGTTCACCGGTCTCGAAGTACTGTGCTTCAGATGCCACCCCTTCAGGGCCCTGCAGAATTCAACGGATCTGTCCATCTCCGTAGATCTTATATTTATAGGTGGTGAGCTCTCGAAGTCCCATCGGGCCACGCGCGTGCAGCTTTCCAGTCGAGATCCCGATCTCGGCACCGAAGCCGAAGCAGCCGCCATCCGTGAAGCGCGTCGACGCGTTCCAGTAGACACAGGCACTGTCGATCCCGTTCAGGAACTGCTCCGCATGCGCCGCATCCTCCGTGATGATCGACTCACTGTGCCCGGTGCTGCAGCGGTTGATGTGCGAGATCGCCTCCGCTACCGAGTGCACCGTCTTCACCGAGATCTTATAGTCGAGGTACTCCGTTGTGAAGTCCTCCTCCGTCGCCGCATGCACGAGGCGCATGTCGATGCCCTCTCCGGCCGCTGCCGCCGCCTGCACCGCCGCGTAACTCGGCGCATCACAGTACGCCTCGACCTGCATCTCCTGCAGCTTCCGAATCACCGGCACGAGCACCGTCGACAGCACCCGCTCGTCCACGACCAGCGACTCACAGGCATTGCACACACCGATGCGCTGCGTCTTCGCGTTGAACACGATCGGCACGGCCTTCGCCACATCCGCACTTGCGTCGAGGAAGATGTGACAGTTCCCGGCTCCGGTCTCGATGACCGGCACGGAAGCATTGCGCACGACCGCCTGGATCAGCCGATGCGAGCCGCGCGGGATCAGCACATCCACGTACTCATTCATCTGCATGAAGCGGTTCGTCGTCTCGTGATCCGTCGCCTCGATCAGCTGCAGTACGTTCGGGTCAATGCCGGCGGCCTCGATGGCGCTCCGGAGGACCTTCGTAATCGCGAGGTTCGAGTGGATCGCATCCGACCCACCCTTCAGGATCACGGCATTCGCCGTCTTGAAGCAGAGGGACCAGGCATCGCTCGTCACGTTCGGACGCGCCTCGTAGATGATCCCGATCACACCGATCGGCACCGCCACCTTCTGAAGCCGGAGCCCGTTTGGGCGCGTTGTCTCGGACAGCACTTCGCCGACCGGATCCTCGAGCGCCGCGATGTCACGGATCGCATCCACCATCGCATGGAGACGCTCCTCTGTGAGCCGCAGACGATCCCGGAGCCCCGCCGGCATCTGATTCTGATCTGCGATGGCGAGATCCTCCGCATTGCCCCGGAGGATCGCCGCCTGGTTTTCCTCCCGATCGAGGGCATCCGCCGCCATCCTCAGCACCTGATTCTTCTTCGCTGCATCCAGCACCGCCAGCGTCCGCGCCGCTGCACGCGCATCCGCACCGATTCGCTCAAGATCGATCATGTTTCCCTCTACTTTCTTCTTTCAGGGGTCACGAGTGACTTCCCTTAACAATCAGGGGTCCGACCCCCTTGTGACCAAATTCACGGGACGTCAGGCACTACGCGGGGGTCAGACCCCTTGGCTTTCCCGATACTTTCCGGGTCCGACCCCCTTCTGACTAAATTCACGGGACGTCAGGCACTACGCGGGGGTCAGACCCCTTGGCTTTCCCGATACTTTCCGGGTCAGATCCCCTTCCGGCTATATCAACGAGACATCAACCGCTACGCGGGGGTCAGGCCCCTTGGCCGCCCGGAAGTCAACTTGTAACCGCTCAGGCAGGTGTCTCCCGGAGGGGTGGCAACGAAGGCCATACGTAGAGACCGTGTGAAATCAAGCCGGGTTCCCTTAGCGGCACTTGGTGTTATCTCTCCTTGGAACCCTCTGCAACGCTGAGTTTTCATAAAGAAAACTCAGTGATTGCAGAGGGCCTAGTGCCGCTTAGGGTCCCCGGCTTAGAGTTCACCGGTCTCGGAGTACTGTGCCTTCGTTGCCACCCCTCCGGGGCCCTGCCTGAACGGTCACGTTTACTTCTCTTCCTTCAGTTCCTGGTCGGTTTCCGCCATGGCCTTCTCGGCATCGAGCTGGGCGTCGGTCGCAGCCATCGCCTGCTGCGCCTTCGTCTTCGGGTCGAAGGCGTCTGCGGCGTCCTGCTCGGACTGCTTCGACGCGTTCTTGATGTCTTTCAGGTACACGCCGAGGTTCGCCTTCACGGAATCGATATAGGCACGGCGAAGCGTCGCCTGCTCGGCCTTCTCCTCCTCACTAAGGCCGCTGCCCTCCTTCGACTTATGATAAAGCTCATTGATACGCTTGATATCCTGCTCTGTAACCATTATGCATTCTCCTCACTCTCGAGATACTGTACGAGATCAAAATCCTTATTTTCATGTGCTGCGAACAGTGTGCCGACATTCTCTCCCTCGAGAATCTCCGTGATCACATCCGCACTCGTGAAGCGCGCGATCACCATATCCGCACCACTGTCCGTCGAAATCCGTGCCGCCGCGAGCTTCGCACTCATGCCCCCGGTGCCGACATTGGACCCGCTGTCCGACTTCCCCATCTCGAGGATGTCCGCATTGATCTCCGGAATGAACGGGATAAACTCCGCATCCGGATTCTTCTTCGGGTCGTCCGTGAAGAGACCATCGATATCCGACAGCAGAATCACCAGATCCGCATGCACCACGGCACCGACGATCGCCGCCAGCTGGTCATTATCCCCGAAGGACTCGACCTGATTGATCTCCGACGTCGACACCGTATCGTTCTCATTGACGACCGGCACTGTGCCAAGATTCAGCAGCTCGAGGAAGGTGTTCGTCGCATTCATACGCGAACGCGGATCGAGCATGATGTTCTTCGTCAGCAGCACCTGCGACGCGATCACACTGTACTCCGAGAAAATCTTCTGGTAGGTCATCATGAGACGCGCCTGCCCGATCGCCGCGAACGCCTGCTTCTCCGCCATGCTCCGCGGACGACGATGCATCCCGATCACACTCCGCCCCGTCGCGATCGCACCCGACGACACGAGGATCACATCCTTCCCCTCCGCATTCAGATCCGAAATCACACGCACCAGCTTCTCGATCTTCCGAAGATCCAGACTCCCCGTCTCCTTGTGGGTGATGCTCGCGGACCCCACCTTAATCACGATCCGCTTCTTATTTTTTAAACTTGCTCTCATCTCATGATTCGTTTTTTCCATAACACTCCCGAGAACTGAAATATTCTATGATTCATTTCAGACAGACGCCTCGGAGTACTGTGTTTCTGCTGCCATCCCTCCGAGGCGTCGACCGAAAATAAAAAACAAATAATGGAATATTCTATAATTAATTATACGACTTGACAAGTGCTTCCGCGGCTTTCATGCCGTCCATCGCCGCGCTCATGATACCGCCCGCATAGCCGGCACCCTCACCGCACGGATAGAGCCCCGGGATGTTCGAACAGAAATCCGCTCCCCGCGGAATCCGCACCGGACTCGAGGTCCGCGCCTCGATGCCACAGAGCAGCGTATCGTCCTGCGCGAAGCCATGCAGCTTATGCTCGAAGCTCTCCATCCCCTCGATGAAGGTCTCGTTAAACTCATTGAGCGCCGCATAGGACGAGTCCGCCGGGAAGCAGAACAGCCCGTTCAGCCGACTGTAGCCGTACTGCCCCTTGATTTCTGGGCCAATGCTCCCGACCGTTTCGTCGGTGGTTTCGCGATCCGCCTTGAAATCCCCGTAGGTCTGCACCGGCACACGGCCATCCAGCAGCTGGTATGCCCGCTCCTCCAGCGTTCGCTGCAGTGCGATACCGCCGAGCGGATGGGCCGCCCCATCATAATCCGTCTTCCGAATCGACACGATGATGGCAGCATTGGCGTTCTTCCCGTCCCGGGCATGATAGCTCATCCCGTTCACGCAGAGACGCCCCGGCTCCGACGAGCTGTTCACGACATAGCCGCCCGGACACATGCAGAAGCTGTAGACACCACGCCCATTCTTCGCACTCGTGTGCGTCAGCTTGTAGGCACCCGGCCCGAGCGCCCGCCGCGTCTCCGCATCCACCGCACCATAGAGATCCGCATCGATCATCGCCTGCGGATGCTGTACACGGAAGCCCATCGCGAAGTCCTTCGCCTCCATGTGGAGACCGGCTGCGTAGAGCTCCTCATAGCTGTCGCGCGCCGAGTGACCGATCGCGAGGATGATCTTCCGATCCTTGTCCCGCACCGGATCATACGTAAACTTCGTATGGAAGTGAATCTCACCGCCGAGCGCCTCGATCTCATAGCGAATTCCGCGCACGACATCGACGAGACAGTCCGTCCCGACATGCGGCTTCGCGTCGATGAGGATGGAGGGATCTGCCCCATAGCCGACGAACAGATTCAGGATGAAACGACTGCGCCCATCCGGATCCTTCGTCAGCGTGTTCAGCTTTCCGTCGGAGAATGTTCCAGCGCCGCCCTCACCGAACTGCGGATTCGAGTCCGGCTTCAGCTCGCCTGTCGCCCAGAGACGCTCGACATCCTCGACACGCTCCTCGACCGACGCACCACGCTCATACACGATCGGATGCATCCCGGCACGCGCGAGGATCAGCGCCGCAAACATCCCAGCCGGACCGAAGCCCACGACCACCGGACGATGCGCCTCCTCCCGGAAGTAGTCACGCCGAGGCACGTCCCCGATCTTCTCACCGAGCTCCGGCGCACGATACTCGACCCGCTCGCCCATCTGGACATCCCGGTTCCGAAGCCGCTTCACCAGCTTCTCCTCCGCCCGAAGACCACCCTCCAGCTCCACCAGCAGCGTATAACTGAAGAAAATCTCTGGCCGCTTCCGCGCATCGATCGACCGCCGCAGCACCTCCAGCGTCGCGATCTCCGCCGGCTTCACCCCCAGCAGCTTCGCACACTGAAGCCGCAGCATCTTCACCGACGCCGTCACCGGAAGCTTCACCTGATTCACCTTAATCATAAAAACTCCTTTATTCAAACGCCTCAAATGAGAGGCACTGATTCACCGTTCAGAACCCACCATCGCAGGCAGCGCTCCGGGGAGCTCCACTCCGACCATTAACAAAACACTGCCATCATAACACAAAACAGGAGAAATACGAAATCATAGTAACAGTCCATCCCCCTGGCTCTCCATGGAAGTTTGAGGCTGCTCCTCATTCGCCCACCCCATAGGATTCGTGGATGACTATACGTTCTGGTCCCACCCCCGCTCATGAGGAGCCCTCAAACTTCTGGCAACCCGGGCGAAAAAGATGAAAATCGATGGTTTCATCTAATAACTGGCGGATTATGAAATAGTGGATAATATTAACATCGTTTATCATTTTAGCGCACGATGCTAAGATATCCATTATTTCATAATCGGGCAAATATTGGATAGTTTTCCGTAAAATCAGGCATACGCATATATGCGTACCATCCAATCTACCTGGATTTTTCAAATAGTGGATATGTATTTCGGGCTTCTAAGAAGAATTTCCATAAGCGTATATCCAATATACCTTCATTTATAAAATACTGGATACTCGATCCCGGATTCCTCTTGTAAAATAAGGCTTTTCATATCCAGCATTTTCAAAATCGATTAAGAGTGGATATTTTCCAGCCTTCCTCTATTATTCCAGTTCAAAAACATATCCAGTATTTTCAAAATCAAGCCATATTGGATAGGACATGCCCCAGTTTGGACCTGGAGCCCCTCTTACCGTTACCCCATCATACCTGTTATTCACGGTTTTGATACAGCCTCACCCGCTCGGCCTGAAACAGGCGCCGATTATTTGTTTGCCTGCATGGGGCGGGCCGATATGTGAGTAGATAAAAGATGTACGCCGGGGGTGGGCAGGCAAATGAGAAGAGGCGCCCCGGGTAAGCGCCCCCAAAAACCAGCTGGATTTAGAAAGAAACCCGGCTGAACTGCTACAAATTATAGACACGTAGCAGGCTGGAGGACAGGCAGCGGAAAACCTATGCACGATCACAAATAAGCCGGAGGACAGACATCGGAAACCATACGCCGAGGACGTGTAAATTCAAAACAGGACCCCTTAGAAACACTTGGAGTAATTTTTCCTCAGCACTCCTTCCAACGCCGGGTTTTCATAAAGAAAACCCGGTGATTGGAAGGAGCCTGGTGTTTCTTAGGGGTCCTGTTTTAGAATTTACCGCCGCAGGGCGTACTGTGTTTCCGATGTCTGCCCTCCGGCTGTTTGCCGTACTGCGTTTCCGCTGCCTGCCCTCCGTCCACTGTTTATTTTTTTAGGAGTTTCCCTGCAGCTGCGCGTTGATCTCCGCCGCGCACGCCTCCAGGCTCTCCTTTCCATATAAATACTTATCCGCCGTGTTCTTGAAGGCATCCATCACGGTCGACGATTCCAGCTGCGGAATCATGATCGCGTTCTCATCCTGCATCTCCCTGATCTCCTGCGCCGCCGCATACTCGAGCGAATCCACCTGCCGCGAGCTCTTCAGCGCATCCAGCGCCCGCTCCGAAATCGGTACCCCCTTCTCCGTGCCCTGCAGCCGCGCCATATCTGCGTCGTTGATGAGGAAGTTCAGGAAGCGCGCCGCCTCCTTCGGGTGCTGCGTCGTCGCACTGATCGCATAGAGCGTCGCCGGCTTCGTGTACCAGCCGCTGCGAAGCGCCCCCGGCTCCTTGATGTTGTTCCCGATGACGACATTGACCCCGGACTTAGAGAGCTCCGCGCAGTAGCGCGTCGCATCACTCGCCCAGCAGCAGGCCCCTGCCGTCGTCCCGTTTTCGAAATCCGTCGCGTCGAAATCCTCGACCCGCGGGATGACCTTCTTCTCCAGCAGCTGCTTATAGAAGTCGAGGATCTCCACCCAGTCCTCCGCCGTTCCGCAGTAGCTTCCATCCGCCGTGAACAGCACCCGGCCCGTCGTCTGCTCGAAATGCGCGACGAGGCTCAGAAACAAATGCTTCTTCACCATGCCGATCGGGTAGATCCCATCTTTCGACATCTGCTCCGCCGCCTGGAAAAGATCGTCCCAGGTCTCCGGGATGTCGAGCCCATAGCGGTCATAGACATCCTTGTTATAGAAGAACACCGACATATTGTAGGCGATCGGGATCGCATTCAGATGCCCGTTCACCGTACCGAGTGCGAGATCCGCCTCCGTATAGCGGCTGAGATCCAGCACATCCGTCAGGTAGTTGAGGTTATAGTAGCCTGTCCCATCCGGCGAGTAGGTATGCAGCCAGGAATAGTTGATCTGCATGACGTCTGCGTTCGTATGGTTCTTCATGAACACCTGATTGCGCGTCTCGTAGCCGTCCCACACACCATAGGTGTGGTTCACACGGATGTCCGGATTCTTCTCCTCGAAGACCTGGATACCGGTCAGCGTGTACTGGTGGCGTGCGTCATTTCCCCACCAGGCGTAGGAAATCGCCGTCTGCTCCGTATCCTGCCGGTAGATCGTCTGCGTGCCCTCACCGAGCACGCGCTGGTGCCAGAAGCTGCAGCCGCCGGTGCTGAGGGCCAATGCTGAGATCAGGGTGCATGCCAGTAATTTTTTCCATGCGATTTTTCTCATCCCGTCTCACCACCTTACGAAACATAGTTCGGACGTGCCTTTCCGCTGCGCTTCGCCTCATAGAGGGCACTGTCTGCACGCTTATAGACGTCCTCGAAATGATATTTTCCCTTATCCATCAGATAGATGCCGGAGCTCACGGAAATCTGGCAGATATCCCGTTCCTTCTCGAACTCCCGCTTGAAGCAGTTATAGAGATGATGGATCTCGTCATGCGCCATCTCGTTCGCCTCCTCGAAGGAAAGTTCCGGATAGTTTCGGTAGATGGCGAACTCATCACCGCCCATACGTCCGATCAGCACATTCTCGGTGAAGGCATTCTGGAGCAGCTTCGCCATTCGGATGATGACCTCATCCCCGACACTGTGGCCGAGCTGGTCGTTCACCTTCTTGAAGTTATCGAGATCGAGCATGATGAAGCTGCTCACCTGCGTTTCGGAAACCGCAGCGATCTCGTTCGTGACGAAGCTCTCGAAGGAAGCTTTATTCAGAAGTCCGGTCATGAGATCATGACTCGCCTTATCATTCAAGTCGGTTACGATGCCGGATACTGAACGGTTAAATACGGTATAGACGAAGATACCGCCGAGGATCAGCACACAGCAGATGCAGGCGACGATCAAGATCGTCTTCTGCGCGGCGATGGAATTTTCACGTGTCATCGACTCCACGGAAATCGTACAGATGACGTGCCAGCCGTTCTGGCAGCTGTCCTTCGTCACGAGATACTCGCTGTCCATTACGCTGCCGCTCTCGACACCACTCAAAAGCGATACGATATGCTCCGGAAGCATGGTGGAAACCTCACGCTGACGGCTCGAGTACAGGATCTGGTCGTCTGCATTGACCAGACGTACCGTCATATCGTTCAGTGCCTTCGGGAGCTCGAACACACTCTCGAGCTCGCGGTTATAGATGGACGCCACGACGAGCGCATGCGGATTCAGACGCTTCGTGTAGTAGAGACGGTCATAATTTCCGTTGATGCCGAAGGACCAGCCGTCCGACGTCTGCGGATTCTGTATGGTCTTCGCGAAGGTCTCATACATGCCGCCCTTCGGGAACATCGCCTTCGTCACCTGTGAGATCCAGCCGATCGTGCTTTCATCACTGTAGATGATGCCGAAATCCGAGAAGTTCTCCATGATCCCGAGATCGACGATCTTCTCGTTGATGGCCTTCTCCCGCTGCAGCTTTTTATAATCATCAAGCGTCGTATCCAGCGGATCATAGCCATAGTACTCCTCACTGGAAAAAAGGAGGGCCGCCTTCTGCTGAACCTCCCGGATATAACTATCGATATTCAGTTCCAGCTGCTTCGAATTCGCCGACACCAGCACCGACACCTGCTGCCGCAGGGTCGTATTCGAGCTGGACAACGTAAGACCCGTCACGACGATCGCCACCATCAGGATACCGAGCGAAAAGATGATGGTCATCGTCAGCTTGATCTTATGCAACATTTTGTTCACGCGTGATACTCCCCTCTATATCGCGAAACACTCATCAGACAGAGTACTAAAACCCGGACATTTACAGTGCATGTTTGATCCTATTACAACAAATCATGTACCCGATCACTAAATTTTATAAATATTTTACTATTAATTTTAAATATACGCAAGATTTACGACTGCGTTTCACGAAAAATACAGACAGCAGCGTGACTGTTCAGACAAGGGGACCAGGCGGGGCGACAACGGAGGCCATACGTAGAGACCGTGTGAAATCAAGCCGGGTCCCCTTAGCGGCACTTGGTAAATATCCATGCGCCTTTGGCGCATGGATGCCCCCGGGCGGCGAGGCCGTTTTGCCACCAAGGTGGCAAAATCAAGCGACGATGCCCGCGCCGTAGGCGCATCTAATGGCATCGTCTCCTTGTCTGTTTTCCTTAGCACCCTCTGTCAACGCTGAGTTTTCATCAGGAAAACTCAGCGATTGCAGAGGGCCTAGTGCCGCTTAGGATCCCCGGCTTAGATTGAACCGGTCTCGTAGTACTGTGCCTCCGTTGTCGTCCCGCCGGGCCCCCTGTCTGAACGGTCACACTGCGGCGTGCCGCCCGGCAACGAAGCCGGAGGCCCAGGCCCACTGGAGGTTGTAGCCGCCGCAGATGCCGTCGATGTCGAGGACTTCGCCGGCGAAGTAGAGGCCCGGGACGAGACGGGAAGCCATGGTGCCCGGATCAACCTCCGTCGTGTCGACACCACCGGCCACGACCTGTGCCTGCAGGAAGCCGTTCATCTCGACACACTCTGCCTTGAAGCGAACACTGAGGGATGCGAGGCTTCGAAGCTGCTTCTCACTGAGCTCCGCGACCGGAAGCTCTGGACGCACGCTCGCCATCCGAAGCAGAAGCTGCCCAAGCTTCTGGTGCAGCAGCCCCGTAAAGAAGCTCTCCATCTTCCGCCCCGCGAGCCGCTCCTGCCGCTGCCGGTACAGCTGAACCGCGAGGTCCTTCGGGTCCTCTGCCTTTGCAGCACAGCACGACACCTCTGCTCGCGCATTCTGCGCATTTTTTGCCGCCGATACTTCGATCGTCGAAATCCCAGAAGCCGAAGACGCTCGTTTCGAATTTCGTACTGCTGCACCTGCTTCTGTGAATCCCGGCAGGAAATTGATATAGACCGCGGCCTTCTTCCCCTCCTGCAGCGCATACGCCGCATAACGGGACAGCTGGAACACCGGGATGCCCGAGATCCCATAATCGACGAGCTGAAGCTCCCCGGCCTCACGGTCGACACTGTGCCCGTCGATCACCAGCTCGAGCACCGCCTCTGTACGGATCCCGGCGAGTGCCCGAAACGCATCTCCGGCGCAGCGGATCCCGCAGAGTGCCGGCACATACGGCACGATGGTATGCCCCAGCTTCCGCGCGATGAAGTATCCGTCCCCGTTCGAGCCCGTCTTCGGTGCCGCCTTCGAACCCGCCGCGAGGATCACTCGATCTGCCTTCACCGTCGCATCCGTACACTGAATCATAAAATATCCCGCATCTTTCTCGATGCGCTGAATATTCTTCACCTCCGCGTTATAGTGCACCTTTACCGACAGACGGTGAAGCTCCTCCCGGAGCGCATCCACGACAGCACTCGCCTGATCCGAATTCGGATAGACATAGCTTCCACGGAAACGCGGCTCCACCCCGATCGCACGGAACCAGTCCAGCACCGCCTCCGGCGGCAGCGCATCCAGCGCCGGTGCCGCAAACTCCGGATGAAAGCCCCGGAACTTCCCACCGATCCGATCACTCATATCGAGATTCGTGTAATTGCAGCGCCCGTTGCCCGTCATCGCCAGCTTCTTCCCCAGCTGCGGATTCTTCTCGATCAGCGTCACGATCGCACCGGCCCGCGCCGCCTCGATCGCCGCCATCATCCCGGCCGCACCACCACCGATCACCGCCACTGTCGTCTTCCTGTTTTCATTTCTCTTACTTTCCATACTGAACGCTCCTAAAACTTGAGTGGAAGCCATACATAGACACCGAAAAACGCAATACAATCAAGGCCCCCTGTGGACTGACTGCAGAAGCCATACGAAGAGGTCGTGAAAAATCAAGTCGGGTTCCCTTAGCGGCACTTGGTGTTATCTCTCCTTGGAACCCTCTGCAACGCTGAGTTTTCATAAAGAAAACTCAGTGATTGCAGAGGGCCTAGTGCCGCTTAGGGAGCTCGACTTAGAGTTTTCCGAGCTCGCAGTACTGTGCTTCTGCAGCCAGCCCACAGGGGGCCTTAATAATGTGATTTTTCCGGCCTCGAAGTACTGTGTTTCTACAGGCTGCCCACCGGGGCCTGTTAAATTACGAAACAAAGCGCTTCAGCCGTCCACCCATCGGCATATGATCCAGATCCTCACGCGTAAACGCATGCATCGCCAGTAACATACCGAAGTACAGCACGATCGCCACGATCACCGCCGGCACCACCATCAGCACCGAGCCGATCCGCGAGTACTTCTCTGCCTCCGGCAGCACGATCCGCACCCCGGTTGAAATTGCGAAGGCCACGATGCCCATCACCACACTCGCGATGGCCGGCATCACATAGGTCTTCGCCACACCCTGGCGGAAACGCACGTGCTTCCGGATCGCCAGCTGGTTCAGGAAGCACATCATGAACGCAAAGAGGATGTTTGAGATCACGACCGCATATACGCCCATGCCCGTCATCAGGAGAAGCAGCAGGCAGACCACGTGGAACACGAGGGAAATCAGCGCATTCACCAGCGGCACATTCAGGTGTCCGAGTCCCTGCAGGATCGCATTACTGATGGTACTGAGACTGTAGAACGCGACGGCCAGCGAACCGATCCGTGTCAGCATGATGAGCATCGCGACATGCTTTCCAGGGAACAGCATGCGACAGATCGGATCCGCCAGCGCGCAGAGCCCCACCGTCGACGGAATCGCGATCAGCATCGTGAAGCGGATACTGTAGCGCACACGGGTCACCGTATCGCGCCGGTTATGCTCCGCGACCGCCCGCGTCAGACTCGGGATCAGTGACGATGACAGAGCATTGGCCAGGGCCACTGGAATATTAAAGAGGATGTGGTACTCGCCGAAGATGCCCCACTGCGTGACGATCTCGTCGCCGTGGCCGAGCTTCGCCATCACGTTTCCGAAGATGGCGTCGTCCATGACGGAGGAAATGTTGTAGACCGTCGAGGAAATGAGGATCGGGAGCATCGTGCCGAGCAGCAGGAAGCCGATGGAGGCATAGCTGTCGACCTCACTCGTATCCTCGCGCATATCCCGGCGCATCGCCGGCACCTGGCTGAGGAAGAGGATCACGAAAAACAGCAGCGCCGTCAGCGCACCCGCACCGGTACCGATCGCACCACCCGCGGCACCGAAGGCATAGCTGTACTCCTCACTCTGGTAGAGGACGTTCGCCGTCTCTCCGCGGTGAAACAGGATGCTCGCGGCGAGCACCGAGATGGCAGCATTGACGATCTGCTCGAGAATCTGAGAGATCGCCGTCGGCACCATGTTGCCGCTGCCCTGGAAGTAGCCGCGCAGGATACCGAGGTAGGCCATGAGCCAGACCGTCGGCGCCAGCGCACGCAGCGCGAAGGAGCAGAACGGCTTCTTCAGGAAGACCTCGGCGATGGCATCTGCACCGAACCAGAGGGCACCGCACATCGCGGCACCGGCGATCGTCGCGTAGAAAAAGGCGGCACGAAGCACGCGAGCGGTATTTCGGTACTGCCGGTTCACGAGGTTCGCCGATACGATCTTCGACACCGCGGTCGGCATGGAAAAGCTGCTGAGGATCAGCAGGAGTGTATAGATACTGAAGGCACTGGTGTAGTAGCCGTTTCCTTCATCGCCGATGATTGCCGTGAGCGGCACCCGGTACACCATACCGATGATGCGCACGATGATGCTCGCGATGGCGAGGAGGGAGCCCTGCACGATGAAGTTGTTCCGGCGGTTCTGCCGCTGCTGCTCACCGGCGGTCCGCTGCACGCGCACGCTCTGCGGGTTCACCTGCCGACGCGTCGATGGACGTCTGGATGGTCGTTCATTCATCTGAAGTAGCCCCTTCCTTCCAGAATCTCCTTCTGGCGACGCTCCATCTCGATGCGCTCCTCGTCCTCCATGTGGTCATAGCCGAAGAGGTGCAGCATACTGTGGGCCACGAGAAAGGCCAGCTCCCGACGCTCCGGATGACCATACTCTGCTGCCTGCGACGCGATGCGGTCCTGATTCAGCACGATATCCCCGAGCAGCAGCTCTCCACTGTCGGGATTGAAGATATCGTCATCGTCCTCGTCGATCGCGTCGAAATCGGCCGGGCGCGCCCAGTCGACCATCGGATAGGACAGCACATCCGTCGGCCGGTCGATCCCGCGGGTCTCGCGGTTCAGCTCGTGGATCCCGTCGTCGTCCGTGATCATCACGCTGAGCTCACACTCATACGGACAGTGCTCATACTCGATCGCCGCCGCGATGATGTCCCGGATGATCGCCTCGAAATCGAGATCCAGCTTCTTCTCTGTATCAAAATCGATATTAATCGTCATAGCTTCCTTCCTCTCCCGCCTGACCAGTTCGAGAGCTCTTCTATATTCGGCCAATGCACATCTTATGCACCTGCCCGTGCGCCGTTCGACCAATGCAGATCTTGTGCACCCGCCCGCACACCGTTCGGCCAATGCAGACCTTATGTACCCGCCCTTACTCGCTGCGATGGCGGTTTTCGTTTCGATGCTCGCCGTAGCTTCGCGGACTCTGCATCGCCTGCGCGCGACGCGCACGCTTCGCCTCGTCCTTCTCGTAGGCGTTGACGATGCGCTGTACCAGCGGGTGACGGACGACGTCTGCGCTGGTCAGCTCAATGAAGGAGATGCCCTCCACGCCACGGAGGACGCGCATCGCGTCCTCGAGACCGGACTTCTTGCCCTCCTCGAGGTCCTTCTGCGTGAGGTCACCCGTGACGATGACCTTCGAGCCGAAGCCGATACGGGTAAGGAACATCTTCATCTGCGCCGGTGTCGTATTCTGTGCCTCATCGAGGATGATGTAGGCATTGTCCAGCGTACGTCCACGCATATAGGCGAGTGGTGCGACCTCGATGAGTCCCTTCTCGGCGTTCGCCTGGTACTGCTCGGCACCCATGATACTGTAGAGCGCGTCGTAGACCGGACGCATGTACGGATCCACCTTCGACTGGAGATCACCCGGCAGGAAGCCGAGCTTCTCACCGGCCTCGATCGCCGGACGGGTCAGGATGATGCGCTGCACCTCCTGCTGACGGAAGGCCGTGATGGCCATCGCCATGCCGAGGTAGGTCTTACCGGTACCCGCCGGACCGATGCCGAAGGTGATCATGTTCTCACGGATCGCATCCACGTAGTCCTTCTGGCCGAGGGTCTTCGGCTTGACCGGCTTGCCCAGTGCGGTGCGTGCGAGGATGTCCTTGTCGATCTCTACCATGTCGCTGCCCGAGCTCTTCTCGGAGAAGCTGAGAGAGATAGCATAATCTACGTTTTGCTCCGTCAGGTCGTTCCCGCGCTGGCTGAGCTCGAGAAGATTCTTCAGCACGGCTCTCGCCTTTTCGGTATCCCTCTCCTCACCGATGATTTTCAGAACGCCGTTTCGATCGATGATCGTGACATGAAAGCTACGCTCGATTTTCTTCAGGTTGCTGTCGAGAAGCCCGAGAACATTCTGCTCGTGCTCCATCGGGATATCAAAAATTGTTTCTACGCTTGCCAATGGATTCCTCCTCGCCGCCCTTCGACGGTCTTTCGTGGACTATAATCACACTTCGGGCTACACGCCGCGGACGGCGTGTCTCTGCGCCAGCGTGACCCTATCCCGAATAATAAAATAAAAATACCAAAAAAGATAGCCCTAATTCATCACTGAATCAGGGCTACATGAATCATCTATTAAGAATCATCTATAATTAGTTGAACTTACGCTTTCTGGCCGCCTCAGACTTCTTCTTGCGTCTTACAGATGGCTTCTCGTAATGCTCTCTCTTGCGAATCTCCTGCTGGATGCCTGCCTTCGCGCAGTTTCTCTTGAATCTACGCAGTGCGCTGTCCAGAGACTCGTTCTCTTTTACGATAACATTTGACATGCTGAAACCCAAACCTCCCTTCGGGTGCAAACTTAATATGTAGTATAGCACATAAAATCGCTTCGTCAAGGAAATTCTTCAGATTTTCGTGACAAATCAGCCAAGGTCCCGGAGGGACCGGCCACGGATGCCATACGGAGAGACCGTGTGAAATCAAGCTGGGTTCCCTTAGCGGCACTTGGTGTTATCTCTCCCTGGAACCCTCTGCAATGCTGAGTTTTCATAAAGAAAACTCAGTGATTGCAGAGGGCCTAGTGCCGCTTAGGGGTCCCGGCTTAGAGTTCACCGGTCTCGGAGTACTGCGTATCCGTGACCGGTCTCTCCGGGGCATCTGCTTAATTTATCACTTGATCTGCGCCTCGACAGCTGCAGAAGCGGCTGCGATCGCCTCATCGATCTTTGCAGCATCCTTACCACCGGCCTGTGCCATGTTCGGACGTCCGCCACCGCCGCCTCCGACGATCGGTGCGATCTGCTTGATGAGGTTACCGGCATGGGCACCGCTCTTCACAGCGCCATCGGTCGCCATGGCAACCATGGACACCTTGCCGTCCTTGTCGGAGATCAGGAGGATCACGCCCTCACCGAGCTTTGTCTTCAGATCATCGCCGAGATTACGAAGCTCATTCATATCCACGCCGGATACGTGTGCACCGAGGAACTTCACGCCCTTGATCTCGACCACGGAATCCATGACGTTTCCGAGTGCGTTCTGCGCCTCCTTGCTCTTCAGGGCCTCATTCTCGCTGCGAAGCTCCTTCACTTCCTTCTGAAGGGACTGGATGTGTTCCTTCAGGGTCGCCGGCGTCGCCTTCACGAGCTCAGCGGCCGCGATCATCTCATGCTCGAGATTCTCGTAGTACTTACGAACATTGTCCCCGGTCAGTGCCTCGATACGACGCACACCGGCTGCAACACCGGTCTCGGACAGGATCTTGAACTGACCGATCTGCAGGGTGTTCTTCACATGGGTACCACCGCAGAGTTCGGTTGAGAAATCGCCCATGCGAACGACACGCACCTCTGCACCGTACTTCTCGCCGAAGAGCGCCATCGCACCGGACTTCTTCGCCTCCTCGAGGGTCATGACATCGGTACGAACCTCGAGACCCTCCTGGATCTTCTCGTTCACCATGTCCTCGACCTTCTGAAGCTCTTCTCTCGTCATCGCCTGGAAGTGTGAGAAGTCGAAACGGGTTCTGCCTGCATCCTGGAAGGAGCCGGCCTGCTCAACATGGGTACCGAGTACCTCACGCAGTGCCTTCTGAAGAAGGTGGGTCGCGCTGTGGTTACGGCAGGTCGCCATGTGATTCTTCTCGTCGACCTTCAGGGTCACGGTATCGCCGAGCTTCAGCATACCCTTGCGCATCACACCGATGTGGGCGATCTTGTTGCCGCCGACATGCTCCGTGGATGTCACCTCGAACGCGGCCTCGCTGCCGAGCTCGATCACACCGGTATCACCGACCTGGCCACCCATGGTGCCGTAGAACGGGGTCTCCGCCGTGATGATCGCGCCATGCTCGCCATCGGAAAGTGCCTCTACGACGGCATCCTCTGCATCGGCATCGCCTGCTGCGAGGGAAACCATCGCCACGATCTTCGAATCCGCCTCAAGCTTGTCGTAGCCGACGAAGCTGCTTGCGATTGCCGGATCGAGCTCATCATATACGGTCGCTGCGTGGCCGCTGTAATCTGCCATCTTACCGGAAGCGAGACGATCGTTACGTGCCTGCTTCTTCTGGCTGTCCATCGCCTCCTGGAAGGCCGCCTCATCAACGGTGAAGCCCTTCTCCTCGAGGATCTCCTTCGTATTATCGAGCGGGAAGCCATAGGTATCATAAAGCTTGAACGCATCCTCGCCGGAAAGCTCATGCGCACCGCTTGCGGCGAGCTTCGCCTCCATCTCCTCGAGGATCGCCATGCCCTGCTCGTAGGTCTTCTCGAACTTCTCTTCCTCCGCCTTGATAACGCTCAGGATGAAGTCCTTCTTCTCTTCAAGCTCAGGATAACCGTCCTTCGAGGTCTCGATGACACGGCTTGCCAGCGTCGGCAGGAAGGAGCCACCGATGCCGAGCTTACGTCCATGACGTACGGCACGACGGATGATACGACGGAGTACATAGCCACGGCCGTTGTTGGACGGCATGATACCATCGGAGATCATGAAGGTCATCGCACGGGAGTGATCGGTCACGATACGTACCGATACGTCGCTCTCCTCGCAGCCCGGTGCCTCATACTTGACGCCACCGGCGAGCTCGCAGATGAGATCACGAAGATCCTTCAGCGTATCGACGTCGAAGATGGATCCTACATCCTGAACAGCGACGGCGAGACGCTCGAGACCCATACCGGTATCGATGTTCTTCTGCGCGAGGTCACTGTAGTTTCCCTTACCATCATTGTTAAACTGAGAGAATACGACGTTCCAGACTTCCATGTAACGGTCGCCCTCGCCGCCCATAACGTCCTCCGGGCCGTTTCCGTACTTCTCACCACGATCATAGTAGATCTCGGTACATGGTCCGCAAGGTCCGGAGCCGTGCTCCCAGAAGTTGTCTTCCTTGCCGAACTTGTAGATGTGGTCCTCCGGGATATGCATCACATTCTTCCAGATGTCATACGCCTCCTGATCGTCTACATAGACAGACGGATACAGACGGTCCGGATCCAGGCCGACACGCTCGGTCAGAAACTCCCATGCCCATGGAATCGCTTCCTTCTTGAAGTAATCACCGAAAGAGAAGTTTCCGAGCATCTCAAAGAAGGTACCGTGGCGGGCTGTCTTACCAACATTCTCTAGGTCACCGGTACGGATGCACTTCTGGCAGGTGGTGACTCTGCGTCTCGGCGGAATCTCCTGTCCTGTAAACCATGGCTTCATCGGTGCCATTCCGGAATTGATAATGAGCAGTGAATTGTCATTATGCGGAACCAGTGAAAAACTGTTGATCCGTAAGCATCCCTTCTCCTCGAAGTAGCTCAGGAACAGCTCACGCAGCTCATTTACGCCTCTGTACTGCATTCTCGTTCTCTCCTTGCTTTGTTTCATATATAAGCCCTTTACGGGCATCTTAGACATTAACTCGTAAAATATAGCACAGCGCTCAGAAACTTGCAAGATAGGAGCGGTAATCCTTCAGGAGGTCGTAGCAGCGTTCGCGTGTGAGGGCGATCTCACGGCTCAGGTAATCGATGTTCTCCATCACGCTGAGCTTATCCTGGTCGAGCTCTTTCATGCACTCGTGGTTCCGCGAGATCAGAAACGCGCTCGCCGAGGCGATGTAGGCGTCCTTTTCGCTCTCTGTCATGTTCGCGGTGATGGCACGGCCGAGCGCCTCGAGCTCCCGGTTCCAGAGCTTCGCGATCGTCGTATAGTCCTCCTTCAGCGCACTCCCCTGCTGTTCGACGGCGGCGATGTCCTCGAGTGCCCGGATCTCGGCGAAGGCAGACTCGAACTGCGCGATCTGGTCGACAGACGCTTCCGCTGCCTCACTTTCCTGCACCGGCGTCGTCTCTGCAACGATCAGCTGCTCCCTCGTTTCGGAGGGAGCAGCTTCCGTCGTCACCATCGACGCATGGCGGATCAGCGCCTGATCAAGATAGATCCGAATCCCCAGGGTGATCGCCGCAAGGATCAGTACCAGAAGTGCAATCCCCCGGAGCATTCGGCTTGAAACATGTTTTCTCATCTGTATATCAGAAGCTCCCCGTATGGAGCTTTACGTCCTTTCTTTCTGACCCGGCCAATGCCTTCGACCCATACGTATATCCCTCCACCTGCAGGAATCACAGGCGGAGGGAACCGGTCATCATCGTATCCACTTATCATACAGGCTGAGCAGCTGGTTTGTAAAGCGTGCGAGGTCCTTATTGGCACCACCATAGTTTGCCTTGACGGCGGCCAACAGCTTCGTGTAGGCGGCCAGCAGGCGATCGTAGGCGGCATCGCTCGTCTTCTTCCGCTTCGAGGAGCCATCCTCCACCAGTACATACGTCGGCTTCTCGATCTTCTTCGGCTCTGCCACGGTCTCCCACTCATTCTTCAGGAGGTCGAAAACCGAACCGGAGTACGGACAGTTCACCGTGTAGTGGAGCTCGTCCTCGATCAGCTTCGAGAGTACCTCCATGCCGTCATCATTGCCATGCACGAGGAAGACACGGTCCGGCGCCTGCTCGTAGGCACGGATCCAGTTCATGAGGCCGAACTGATCCGCATGGCTCGACATATCGGCCATCTGCGCGATCTCCGCCTTTACCGCCACCTCCTCACCGAAGAGCTTCACGTGATCAGCACCATCTATCAGTGCCCGTCCCAGCGTTCCCTCCGCCTGATAGCCGGCGAAGACGATGGTCGACTCCGGACGCCAGAGATTGTACTTGATATGATGGCGGATACGACCGGCATCACACATGCCGGAGGCCGAGATGATCACCTTCGGGGTCTCATCGAAGTTGATGGCCTTCGACTCCTCGAGCGTGATGGCGAGGTTAAGTCCCCGGAAGGAAATCGGGTTGATACCTTTATCAACGATGGCACGCGTCTCATCATCGTAGCACTCATCGAGATTCTGCGAGAAGACATGCGTCGCATCGACCGCCAGTGGACTGTCGACATAGACCGGGAAGTTGTCATGCCCGACGATGAGATGCTCCTGCTTGATCTGGCGGAAAAGATACAGCAGCTCCTGCGTACGGCCCACCGCAAACGCCGGCATCACGACATTGCCGCCCCGATCGAGGGTCCGCTGCGTGATGTTCAGGAGATCCTGCAGATGGTTGACCGTCGTATCGTGGAAGCGGGATCCATAGGTCGACTCCATCAGCACATAATCCGCCTCCTTGATGTACTCCGGATCCCGAATCAGCGGCTTATCAAAGTTTCCGATATCACCGGAGAACACGAGCTTCTTCGTAACGCCCTCTTCCGTCAGCCACATCTCGATGGATGCAGAACCGAGCAGATGACCCGCATCGATGAAACGTACACGAACGCCATCCCCGAGCTCGATCATCTCATGATAGTTCACCCCGCGGAAGTGCTGCAGCACATTCGCCGCATCCGTAAGATCATAGATCGGCTCCACCTCCGGCAGACCCGCACGACGCCCCTTCCGGTTCTTCCACTCACACTCCTGCATCTGGATATGCGCCGAGTCCCGCAGCATGATCTCCGACAGTGCCTGCGTCGCCTTCGTCGTCAGCACCGTCCCGTTGAAGCCCTTCTTATAGGCCATCGGGATCATCCCCGCATGATCGATATGCGCATGCGTCAGAAGGATGTAGTCGACCTCCGAATACTTGATCGGCAGCGGCGCATTCTCATAGTAATTTCGCCCCTGCTCCATACCACAGTCCACCAGAATCCTGAGCCCCGCTGCCTCTACATAATGCAGCGACCCCGTCACCTCATGATCCGCACCTATAAAATGAAGCTTCATACAGGCCTCCTTCTCTCAAATCATGGAAATAAATTTCGTTGTTTTTATTATAGCAGAGTAGATATTTCTTTTCTATGCGCAGATTCAATCAGATGTATGAATTCTGAAGCGGATCATCGCGGCGGACCGGCTCCAGAGGTGCTGGTCGAGGACGTGTAAAATCAAAATATGACCCCTTAGAAACACTTGGTACATTTTCCTTAGCACTCCTTCCAACGACGAGTTTTCATAAAGAAAACTCGTTGATTGGAAGGAGCCTAGTGTTTCTTAGGGGTCATATTTTAGATTTTACCGCCGGAGACCAACAGCCTCTGGAGTCGGCCCGCCGCGATATTGCTTATTCTGACAGGTAGGCCGCCTTGACCTTCGGATCATTCGCAAGATCCTGCGCCCGACCCTCGATCGTGATTTTACCGGTCTCCAGCACATACGCACGATCCGCGATCGCGAGTGCCTTATTCGCATTCTGCTCGACGAGAAGCACCGTCACACCGGTCTCGTGAATCTTCTCGATGATGTTGAAGATCTCGTTTACATAAATCGGGGACAGACCCATGGACGGCTCATCCATGACGATCATCTCCGGATTACTCATCAGCGCACGCCCCATCGCGAGCATCTGCTGCTCACCACCGGAAAGCGTTCCTGCGACCTGATTCTTACGCTCCTCCAGTCTCGGGAAATGCTTATAGACCGTCTCGAGCGACTCTGCGATGCCATCCTTATCCTTCCGGGTATAGGCACCGAGCATCAGGTTCTGATAGACCGAAAGCTGTGCAAATACACGCCGGCCCTCCGGTACATGGGCGAGTCCCGCACCGACCATCTTATGGCCCGGTGTATGCGTGATTTCCTTCCCGTTATAGAATACATGACCGGAACGCGCCGGAATCAGCCCCGTGATGGTCTGCAGCGTCGTCGTCTTGCCGGCACCATTAGCACCGATCAGGGTGACGATCTCGCCCTTATCTACATGGAAGGAAATGCCCTTTAATGCATGGATCACACCGTAGTATACGTTGAGATCCTGTACATCTAAAATCGTACTCATGTCTTCTCCTCCTTAATCTCCGAGATATGCCTTGATGACTTCCGGATCATGCAGTACATCGGCGGTCTTACCCTGCTTCAGTACCTGACCGAAATTGAGGACGGTCAGACGGTCACAGATACCGGATACCAGCTTCATATCATGCTCGATCAGAAGGATCGTCATATCGAACTCATCCCGTACGAGACGGATGGTACGCATCAGCTCCTCGGTCTCACTCGGGTTCATACCGGCAGCCGGCTCATCCAGCAGGAGGAGCTTCGGCTCGGTTGCGAGCGCGCGGGCGATCTCAAGCTTACGCTGCTGACCATACGGGAGGTTGGAGGCCTTATAGTCCACAAAGTCCTGAAGGTCGAATACCTTTAGAATCTCCAGTGCCTTCGCATCCATCTCCTTCTCAAGCTTACGGTACTTCGGTGTTCTCAGAATACCGTCCAGCGTAGAATAGGTGTAATGGTTATGCAGTCCGGCCTTTACATTGTCCAGCACGGACATGTTGTGGAAGAGACGGATGTTCTGGAAGGTACGTGCGATGCCCTTCTTGTTGATCTCCTCACAGCTGAGACCCGTGATGTTGTCTCCGTCGAGAAGGATCTGACCACTGGTCGGCTTATATACACCGGTCAGAAGGTTAAATACGGTCGTCTTTCCGGCACCGTTCGGGCCGATCAGACCGTAAAGCTCATTCTTTTCGATCTGCACATGGAAATTATCAACTGCCTTCAGACCACCGAAGGAGATGCCCAGTGCTTCAATGTCTAACATAGCCATGCTTACGTCGTCTCCTTTCCTTCGTCACTCTTCTTACTGAAACGGGCCATGATCTGCTGGCGAAGCGCGATCAGGGATGGTGCCGAGGTAAACAGCATCATGAGAATCAGGACGATCGCATACATGAGCATACGATAGTCGTTGAGTCCGCGCAGAACCTCTGGCAGGAGCGTCAGGATGACCGCCGCGATGACGGAGCCACGGACATTACCGATGCCACCCATGACGACGAAAACGAGGATCATGATGGACTGGTTGTAGCCGAAGTTCTTCGGCAGCGCCTGGAGCGAGCTCAGGTTGTGTGCATACAGTACGCCGGCTGCACCCGCGATCGCTGCAGAGATGGTGAAGGCCATCAGCTTATAGCGGGTAACATTGAGCCCGATCGACTCGGCGGCGATACGATTATCACGGATGGCCATGATGGCACGTCCGGTTCTCGAGTTGATGAGGTTGAGTACCACGAAAAGTGCGACCAGCAGAAGGATCACGCCGATCGTGAAGGTCGCCTGCTTCGGGGTACCGGTGATGCCCTGCGCACCCTTGATGATGACGGTGCCGCCATCCATACCGAGAGAAAGCGAATCCTTCAGCGAGAAGTGCGCGCCGTGATCGTCGATACCGAAGTACAGTGCGTTGATGATGTTCTTGATGATCTCACTGAACGCGAGGGTGACGATCGCGAGGTAGTCGCCCTTCAAACGAAGAACCGGGATACCGATCAGGAAACCGAAGACAGCCGCAGCCGCTGCACCGATCAGAATCGCGATGATGAAACGAAGAAGCGGTGGCATCGCACTGCTCTTCATCAGCATCGTCCAGGTCGCGGAGGCGAAGGCACCGACGCACATGAAGCCGGCATGGCCGAGCGACAGCTCACCGGAGATACCGACCACGAGGTTCAGGCTCACCGCCATGATGCTGTAGATCGTGAGCGGAACGAGCAGTCCCTTGATAAGGGAGCTGACCTGTCCGGCATTCAGGAAGATCTCGACGATGATATACGCGAGAATCACCATACCGTAGGTGATCATATTTGAGCGGAAGGTCTTCGCCTTCGCTGTAGACATTGACATAGATGTAGTTTTCATTTTCATGCCGACTCACACTTTCTCCATGATCTTCTTACCGAGGATACCCGTCGGCTTCACCAGAAGAACGATGATCAGTACTGAAAATACGATGGCGTCACTCAGCTTCGAGGAGATGTACGCCTTCGACAGATTCTCAAGCACACCGAGGATGATCCCGCCGATGAACGCGCCCGGGATGGAGCCAATGCCTCCAAGCACGGCCGCAACGAAGGCCTTGATGCCCGGCATGGCACCGGTGGTTGGCGTCAGCGTCGGGTACGCAGAGCACATCAGGATACCGCCGATCGCCGCCAGTGCAGAACCGATGGCGAAGGTCATCGAGATGGTCTTATTGACATCGACACCCATGAGGGTCGCCGCGCCCTTATCCTCCGAAACCGCCAGCATCGCCTGCCCGGCCTTCGTCTTGTTGATGAAGGTCACCAGTCCGCCGACGATGATCAGACAGCACAGGATCGTCACGATGGTCTCACCGGAAATCGTCAGTGCACCACCGGCGAGCTTGACCGGCTTGATCGGAACGAAGGAGGTGAAGCTCTTCGGATTCGCACCGAACAGGAGCAACGCCACATTCTGAAGAAGGTACGACACACCGATCGCGGTGATCAGAACGTTCAGAGAGTTGGCCTGACGGAGTGGCTTATACGCGACCTTCTCGATGACGACGCCCAGCAGGGTGCAGATCACCATCGACAGAAGGGTCGACACCAGGATCGGCAGCCCCAGCTGGTTCAATGCAATAAACGCTGCGTAACCACCGACCATGAGGATATCACCATGGGCGAAGTTGAGCATCTTTGCGATTCCATATACCATCGTGTAGCCCAGGGCGATGATCGCATAGATCGAGCCTAAACTGACACCACTCAGCAAGTAGGAAATGAAACTCATCATCTCTAAACACCTCTTTGAAAATTTATGGGGTCTGACCCCCTTACAAATTCCTTACGGAACCTTCATCATTTCGTAATGGGGTCAGACCCCATAAACTGAATTCAATAAAGGGTTGCTTGTAGCAAGCAACCCTTTATGCTCTTTCATCATGCAGAAAAAGAAGATTTTCTCATGATGCTTCATCACTTTTCCGATCAGTCGGCAGAAGTATAGGCACCATCCTTGACGATGACCGCCTTCGGCTCCTTATCGACATCACCGTTCTCGCTCCATGTCATGCCGGTACCGGTGAGACCGTCATACTTGAGTGACTTCATCTGCTCTTCCATCGCTGTACCAAGATCAGATACAGACATGTCCGGAGTCAGATTACCAGCCTCGAGGGCAGCCTTCATGATGTATGCTGCATCATACGCATCCGCTGCGAACTGAATCGGTGTATCACCGAACTTATCCTTATAAGCTGTTACGAAGCTTACGGTCTTCTCATCGGTCGCATCCGCTGCGAACGGGGTCAGAAGCATGAGGCCCTCTGCGAGAGACTTATCGAAGTTCTCCACATCGAGGATACCATCCATACCATCACAGCCGAAGAAGGTCGGCTTGTAACCCATGGTGTTTGCCTGTGTCAGAACGAGTGCTGCCTCTGTGTAGTAGAACGGAAGGAATACGAGCTCTGCACCTGCGCTCTGCATCTTCTGAAGCTGCGTAGAGAAATCTGTCTTCGAATCCGCCGTGAACTGCTCATCCGCTACGATCTCAAGACCCTGGTTGCCGGCCTCGGTAACGAAGGAATCGTGAATACCGGAGGAGTAAACATCCGAAGAATCATAGATGATACCGATCTTGGTTGCCAGCTTGTGTGTTCCGATATACTCTGCGGACTTGGCACCCTGTGCAGGATCCGAGAAGCATACACGGTATGCATTCGGTGCTGCGGTACAGTCAACTGCAGAACCTGACGGAGTCAGAAGGAACATATTATCATTCTGTGCCTCAGAGGCAACCGCGATGGTCGGTGCGGAAGTGGTCGGTCCGATCAGCATCTGCATGCCCCAGTCCTTGAGGGAGTTGTATGCGTTGATGGCCTTCTCCTGATCATGCTCATCATCTGCCGTCTTATACTCTACCTGGTAGCCATTGATACCGCCGGCTGCATTGATCTCATCGATCGCAACCTGAGCACCATTGATGACAGACTTACCATAGATAGCTGCACCACCAGTCAGCGGTCCCTGGGCACCGATCTTCCATGTAAGATCTGAAGAACCAGCGGCTGTGGTTGTGCCCTCAGCTGCTGCAGCAGTTGTCGTATCGCCTGCAGCGGCAGCGGCTGTCGTCGCCTCCGGCGTAGATGAAGAACCACAGGCTGCTAAAGACGCAACCATCGAAGCTGCAAGTACTGCACTTAATACCTTTTTCATAATTTTTCTCCTCTCAGTTTTCTAAAATACAAGCTTTCTGAAAACTTTTCATCATTATAAAGTTCGTAGTTATGGAAGTCAACAACTTTTATAACATTTTTTCACATTTACAGCTTATATTATAACGTTAGAGAATATGTATTATAATATATTTTTCTCAGAACAACACAGGGCCCCGGAGGGGCCCTGCGTGAATTTAAGATTATTTATCAAACGGAACGTTCACGTTCTCGATGGTCCGGTCGCGGAGCATCAGATCACGGACCGCTTCCCTGGCCGACTTGCCTTCGAAGAGAATCTGATTGATGCCCTCGACGATCGGCATCGAAACCTCATACTTCTCCGCGAGTGCACGTGCCGCCTTCGCAGCATATACACCCTCGACCGTCTGACCGACCTCCTGCATCGCCTCCTCGTAGCTTCTGCCCTCGCCCATCAGGATACCGGCACGGCGGTTCCGGCTGTGCATGGACGCACAGGTCACGATCAGATCACCGATACCGCTCAGGCCGTTGAAGGTCTCCATGCGGCAGCCCATCTTCACGCCGAGCCGCTCGATCTCCGCGATACCGCGTGTGATCAGCGCTGCCTTCGTGTTGTCTCCATAGCCGAGACCGTCCGCCATACCGGCCGCCAGCGCGATGACGTTCTTCGTCGCGCCGCCGATCTCGATGCCCTTGATATCCGGGTTGATGTAGACACGGAAGCAATCGCACATGAACGCGTTCTGTACGAAAAGCGCTGTCTTCTCGGTATGCGCACCAGTCACGATCGTCGTCGGAATGAAACGCGATACCTCCTCGGCATGGCTCGGTCCGGACAGAACCGCGACATCTGCCTGCGGGATTTCCTCTTCGATGATATCCGACATCGTATAGAGTGTACCCTCTTCGATGCCCTTCGCCACGGATACGATGACCTGACCCTCGCCGACATACGGCTTCATCTCATGCGCCGTCGCACGCACGAAGATGGACGGCACCGCCAGCACGACGAGCTCCTGATCCTTCAGTGCAGCCTCCAGATCGGAGCTGAAGCACATGCTCTCCGGAATCACGGCACCCGGCAGATTCTTATGACGGTGGGTCTCCTGAAGCGCATCCACCTCCTGCTGAAACTTCGACCAGATGGTCACCTCATGTCCGTTATGGGCGAGCAGAATGCCGAGGGCAGTACCCCAGGTACCTGCGCCGATGATTGATGCTTTCATAAAATCTCCTCAATTTAAAGCAGATTACTTCTTAAAGTGGAACTTCGATTCCGTACCATTCTTCAGCCGCACGATATTTGAGCGGTGCTGCCATACCCCGAGCGCTGCGATCAGGAAAAACACGACGAGTACGATCGGGTAGATCGCCATGGACATCGGAAGAAGGCCGAAGTATCCGAAGATGGCAGTCAGGATAAACAGCAGGGATACGCCGCAGATCGAGCCGACGCTCACATAGCCGGTGGCCTTCGCGATCACCAAGAACAGTGCAAACAGTACGATGGCCATCCGCCAGTCGAAGGCGATGATAAGCGCACCCGTACAGGCGATTCCCTTTCCGCCGTGCAGCATCGGAAGTGCCGGAAAATCATGTCCGAGGATCGAACCGAAGCCCGCAAAGACGGTGATGAGGGTGCCCTCATCGATCGTCGCCGGTTTGTAGATCATGTGCATCATGAGGATCGGAACGATGGTCTTCGCGATATCCAGCAGCAGCACGGTCGCTCCTGCTTTCTTTCCGAGCGTCCGGCTGATGTTCGTCGAGCCCGGATTACCGGAGCCCTGCTTATAGATATCGATGCCCTGAGACTTCGCATACAGATAGCCATTCGGTATGTTACCGAAGATATATCCCACGACCAGGGAAATGATCATATGCTGTATATTCATCACTCATCCTCTCCGGCCTGGCGCTCACGGATCAGGAACTTCAGTGGTGTTCCCGGGAAGCCGAAGGCCTCACGAATCTGATTCTCGATGTATCTCGTATACGAGAAGTGCATCAGCTGCTGGTCATTCACGAAGATCACGAAGGTAGGCGGCTCGACCGCGGTCTGCGTCATGTAGAACAGCTTGAGACGCTTGCCCTTATCACTTGGCGGCTGCTTCATCGCCGTCGCTCTCGTCATGATGTCGTTGAGCACACCCGTACGGATACGAAGTGTCTGGCTCTCCCGTACCTGATTGACGAGATCGAAGATCTTATTCAGACGCTGTCCGGTCTCGGCCGAGATGAAGAGGTACTGCGCATACGGCATGTAGGAGAACTTCTCCATCAGCTTCGTCTGGAATTCCTTCATCGTCTTATCATTTTTATCCGGCACCGCATCCCACTTGTTCACGCAGATGATGACGCCCTTTCCGGACTCATGCGCGATCCCGGCGATGCGTGCATCGCCCTCCGTGATTCCCTGGGTCGCGTCGATCAGCACGAGACAGATATCCGCGCGATCCACGGCCGCGACGGTACGGATGACAGAGTAACGCTCGATATCATCGTCGATCTTTCCCTTCCGGCGAAGACCCGCCGTATCGATGAAGGTATATTCCTTTCCGTTATGCACGATCTTCGTATCGATCGCGTCACGGGTTGTGCCGGCAATGTTGGAGACGATCACGCGGTTCTGACCCAGCAGCTTATTGATGACGGAGCTCTTTCCGACATTCGGCTTACCGATGAGGGCGACCTTCACCGAATCATCCTCGTCTACTTCTGCTGTCTCGACCGGGAAGTGCTTGATTACCTCATCGAGCATGTCACCGACACCGAGCTGGTTTACCGAGGATACGCCGAACGGATCGCCTAGGCCCAGATTATAGAACTCATAGATATCATTTCCGAACTTCTGGAAGCTGTCGACCTTATTGACACAGAGAACGACCGGCTTTCCGGACTTCCGGAGCATATTTGCCACCTCATAGTCTGCATCGACGAGACCGGTACGTACATCCACGACGAAAATGATGACATCCGCCGTGTCGATCGCCAGCTGTGCCTGCGCACGCATCTGGGACAGGATGATATCCTGGGAATCCGGCTCGATACCACCCGTATCGATCAGTGTAAACTTGTTATTCAGCCACTCCGCATCCGCATAGATACGGTCACGGGTCACACCCGGCGTATCCTTCACGATGGAGATCTGCTTCCCTGCAATCAGGTTGAACAGCGTAGACTTACCTACGTTTGGACGGCCCACCACCGCCACCATCATTTTTCTCATATCTTCACCTTACTACGTGGTGCCCGAAGGCCCACATGCTATATATTGACATATTTAACTAAATAATTTTAGCATGAGATACATAAATCGGCAAGTTCCGTTCATCCGTCCTCAAACCCGTGGCCACGGGCTATACGACGAAGGGAGCCGGCTTGCGCCGGCTCCCTTCTCACATCACGTGAACCGAAGTTCAGGTGAATTAATTGTTGTACAGGTCGATGAGCTTCTTGAGGTGCTCATATCTAGCCTGAGACTCAGCCTGGTTCTTCTCGTCAAGAGCCTTTGCTCTCTCCGGGTTCTTAAGGCCGAGGGACAGGTAACGAACCTCACCCTTCAGGAAATCCTGGTATCCGGTGAAATCCGGCTCCTTGGAATCGAGAGTGAACTTCTTATCGCCACCAAGCGGGTTGTATCTGAAGTTGTTCCAGTAACCAGTCTGGAGTGCAAGCTTCTCCTCAGTCATAGCCTTCGCCATGCCCTTCTTGATGCCGTGGTTGATACAAGGTGCGTATGCAATGATCAGAGATGGTCCTGGATATGCCTCAGCCTCTGCGATCGCCTTTACAGTCTGCTGCATGTCGCCGCCCATGTCGATATGAGCTACATATACATAACCATAGGACATTGCGATACCAGCAAGATCCTTCTTGCCGGTCTCCTTACCACCTGCAGCGAACTGTGCTACTGCACCGGTCGGAGTCGACTTGGAGGACTGTCCACCTGTGTTGGAGTAAACCTCGGTATCGAATACCATTACGTTGATGTCCTTGCCGGAAGCAAGTACATGATCGAGGCCGCCGAAGCCGATATCATAAGCCCAGCCGTCACCACCGAAGATCCACTGGCTCTTCTTAGCGAGGAAGTCCTTATTCTTTACGAGATCCTTGGAAAGATCATCGGTCTTATCAGCAAGTGCTGCAACGAGCTTATCGGTAGCTGCACCGTTGGTAGCGCCGACACCGAAGGTATCAAGCCACTCCTGAGCGACATCCTTAACAGATGCATCCTTCTCAGCGAGCTCCTCTACTTCCTTCTTCAGTCTGGTACGGATTGCGTTCTGTGCAAGTAACATACCATAACCGAACTCTGCGTTATCCTCGAAGAGGGAGTTATCCCATGCCGGGCCCTGACCCTTCGCGTTTACAGTGTACGGTGTAGAAGGTGAAGAGTTACCCCAGATTGATGAGCAGCCTGTCGCATTTGCGATGTACATTCTCTCACCGAAGAGCTGAGTGATGAGCTTAGCGTATGGTGTCTCACCACAGCCAGGACATGCACCGGAGTACTCGAGTAACGGCTTCTTGAACTGTGAGCCCTTAACGGTGGTCTCCTTGAACTTCGCAACGACGTCATCCTTCTCAGGAAGCTTTACTGCGTAGTCGAAGAACTTCTGTCTGTCGAGCTCCTCAGCGATCGGCTTCATCTCGAGTGCCTTCGCGCCCTTCATGCCAGGACATACGTTTGCGCAGGATCCACAACCAGTACAGTCAAGTACAGATACCTGGATACCGAACTTGTAATCCGGCATACCGGTCATCGCCTTGGTCAGCATACCCTCTGGAGCGTTTGCAGCCTCGTCAGCAGTAAATGCGAACGGACGGATCGCGCCGTGCGGACAGACATAAGAACAGAAGTTACACTGGATACAGTTATCCGGATTCCACTGCGGAACGTTTACAGCGATACCTCTCTTCTCGTAAGCAGCTGTTCCGGAAGGAGTTGTACCATCGACATAAGCATTGAACGCAGAAACAGGAAGTGAGTTACCCTCCTGAGCGGAAACCTTATTCTGGATGTTGTTTACGAAATCAAGAACATCCTTGGCACCCTCGGTCTTATCCTTGAACTCAAGGCCCTCATCCTGTGCGTTTGCCCAGTCTGCAGGGATCTCGATCTTCTCGAATGCGTTTGCACCAGCGTCGATTGCCGCCCAGTTCTTCTTAACGACATCCTCACCCTTACGGCCGTATGTCTTCTGTGCAGCGTCCTTCATCAGCTTGTTAGCCTCTTCCTTCGGGATGATACCGGTCAGTGTGAAGAATGCAGACTGAAGGATGGTGTTGATTCTTGTCGGGCCCATGCCGGTCTCAATACCGATCTTTACACCGTTGATGATGTAGAAGTTGATCTTGTGATCGTACATGTACTTCTTAACCTGGCCAGGGATGTGCTCTGCGATCTCATCCTTGTTCCATACGCAGTTGAGAAGGAAGGTACCACCATCAACGAGCTCCTGAACCATGTTGAACTTGGTCATGTAAGCCGGGTTGTGGCAGGCTACGAAGTTTGCTCTGTGGATCAGGTAAGTAGACTTGATCGGCTTCTTACCGAATCTCAGGTGAGACATGGTAACACCGCCGGACTTCTTGGAATCATAATCGAAGTAAGCCTGCGCGTACATGTCTGTGTTATCACCGATGATCTTGATGGAGTTCTTGTTTGCACCTACGGTACCATCTGCACCGAGACCCCAGAACTTACAGTTAACGGTTCCCTCAGGAGTCGTAACAAGTGCTGGACCAGCCGGCAGAGAAAGGTGTGTAACATCATCATCGATACCGATGGTGAATCTCTTCTTATCAACGTTGTTGTAAACAGCAACGATCTGAGAAGGTGTGGTATCCTTGGAACCGAGACCATAACGGCCGGAAAGGATGGTGCAGTTTGCGAACTCTGTGCCCTGAAGAGCAGCTACGACATCGAGGTACAGCGGCTCACCGATGGAGCCCGGCTCCTTCGTTCTGTCGAGAACAGAGATCACCTTGGTGGTTGCAGGAAGTGCCTTTACGAATGCGTCCTTGCTGAACGGTCTGTAAAGTCTTACCTTGACAACGCCGACCTTCTCGCCCTGCTTAGCAAGGTAGTCGATGGTCTCCTCGATGGTATCATTTACAGAACCCATAGCAACGATGACGTGATCAGCATCTGCTGCGCCGTAGTAGTTGAAGAGCTTGTAATCAGTACCGATCTTCGCATTCACCTTATCCATGTACTCCTGAACGATTGCAGGAAGTGCATCGTAGTAAGGGTTGGAAGCCTCACGAGCCTGGAAGAAGATATCCGGGTTCTGAGCTGATCCTCTCTCAACCGGGTGATTCGGGTTAAGAGCCTTCGCTCTGAACTCATCTACATACTCCCAGTCAACCATATCTCTGAGATCCTCGTAATCCCACTCCTCGATCTTCTGGATCTCGTGAGAGGTACGGAAACCATCAAAGAAGTTGATGAACGGAATGTGGCCCTTCAGCGCTGCAAGGTGAGCTACCGGAGTAAGATCCATAACTTCCTGTACAGATGACTCACAGAGCATAGCAGCACCGGTCTGACGGCATGCCATAACGTCGGAGTGATCACCGAAGATGGAAAGTGCGTGCGATGCAAGTGCACGTGCAGATACATCAAATACGCCTGGAAGCTGCTCGCCGGCTACCTTGTAGATATCCGGGATCATGAGCAGAAGACCCTGTGATGCGGTGAAGGTTGTAGTAAGAGCACCTGCAGCGAGGGAACCGTGAACTGCACCAGCAGCACCAGCCTCCGACTGCATCTCGGTTACCTGTACGGTCTCGCCGAGAAGGTTCTTTCTGCCTTCAGTGGCCCACTCATCTACATGCTCAGGCATGACGGATGAAGGAGTAATAGGATAGATAGCCGCAACTTCTGTAAATGCATATGATGCATGTGCAGCAGCCTGGTTACCATCCATGGTTTTCATTTTTCTTGCCATAAGAATTCCTCCTGAAAAAATGAACTACCACTTGAAGCGGTTGTTATATGTACCCACCCATAGTGGGATATCATACTCGAAAAGAATTATAACATTTCCGCTATGAAATGCAAAACAAAAACGGGGCGTTACTAAATAAAATACAAGGAAATGCACAAAAAGATTATATCCTAGTAAACTACTATAGTATATATTGTACAGTCACTTCCCCACGTAACAGAAAAGAGCAGTCGCACACCACTGCAACTGCTCTCTTCTTAAGAAAATCTTCATGGGGTCTGACCCCATAAACTTCTGTTTAGATTCTGTTTAGAAAAATTTAATGGGGTCAGACCCCCCTTACGAAATTCTTACGGGCCGTCCTGGATGATCTCATCGTCATCCGGGCCTTCCTGTGCCCCCGGTGCTTCGATGACCTCATGATTCGAGGCGCTCGTCTCCGGGGTCGGTGCCTCCGGCTTCTTCGCGGTCTCGGCCGGACTCGTCTCCGGAGCCGGTGACGGCTTCGTTTCGGTGGACGGCTTCGGTCCGTTCTCGGCTACCGTGGATTCTGCCGTGCTTCCACTCTCCGCGGTTGACTCTCCGCTCTCTGCAATCGAGGACTCGGCGGTCGACTCCGTCGTTCCCGGCGCATACTGCTTCGGTGTATGACCACTGTAGTGTGCCATATGATCCTTCACCTTCTCGGTCGTTCCGTCGGCCTTATGGATCACCTTATAGGCCTGCCACTCGGAGCCCGCAGAGCCCGCAGACTCTGCTCCCTCCTCCGGGGTGATGATCTTCGGTGCCGGCACCGGAAGGTCTGTGGTCTTCTCGCAGACGAGCTCCCAGCTCTCGCCCTTCGGAAGCACACGGACACCATAGATCTGAACGGTACAGGTCTGGTCCTCATACCATGCACGGATACCGATGGCGTGATCCGAATTATTGATAAACTGATAGTCCGGGCCCGGGTAGGAAACCGTCGCGTCGGCACCTGGTGTGACATAGGTCGGTGCGAAGGTATGAGAGCGACGATAGGTCGTCGTGAGACCCGAACGGAATACGGCATTATAGAGGGTCGAGGAAACCTGGCAGACACCGCCACCGATCTCCTGCACGACCTCGCCGTTATTATACGCGCCGGCCGCACCATAGCCCTTCGCCTCGGTACGCTGACCGACGGTCTTATTAAAGGAGAATTCCTCGCCCGGCTGGAGCACGGTACCGTTGATCGCGGCCGCTGCCAGCTTCACGTTCTTATTACGGGTCGCGTTGCTCGTGGTCTTCGTCGTGAAGCTGCCGATCGTACCATACAGGTCCTTGATGGAGGAATCCGACGCGGAGATCTTCTCGCCCTCGCACTCGATGGTCGCGTCATAGACATGCTGACCGATCGACGCCATCACCTTCTGTGCGGTCGCCTCCGCATTCACAGCATAGCCAGCCACAGAGCCGCCGAAGACGAACTCGCCGCTCTCCTTATCGTAGCTTGTGATGTCGCCATTCTTCGGGCTCATCTTCCATACGATGGCGAGCTGCTTCATGTAGTCCGAGATCTGCGCGCTCATATCCGGCAGTGTCAGCGTATAATCGCTGCCTGCACCCGTCGTGCTCTCGGTCTCACTTTCCGCTCCCGAAGCGTCTGTACTCTCCTCTGCTTCGCCCGAGGTCTCACTGCCGGCAGACGCCGTTGCAGATTCTTCCGCGATCGCCGCCGCATACTCCGTGAAGATCTGATCGACCTGCGCATCCACCTGCTCGCCGATCAGATCCGGGATGGTGAAGCTCTTCGCCTCCGGACGGATCGTCACGCTGGCATACGGATTATCCACCGCCACCTTCTGTACGGAGCCATCATTGTCACTCTCTCCGGAGCCGCTGCTCGTCTCGGTTTCCTTCACCTCATCATAGACCGAAAGATCCGGCATCTTGAAGCTGTCGATGGAGGGATTCGCGTTCTTCACGACGAGGTTCCAGCTGTAGGCACCGTGGATGGCCTGCTTCACCGCCTCACGGTTCATACCATTCAGATTCAGGCTCTGTGCGTCCGGCGAAATCGCGCGGAGGTCGAGGGTGATGTCCTTATGGATGGTATCGGTATCGGTATACAGAACGTTCTGTGTCGTCTCTTCCGCAGCCGCCGAAGATTCGTGCGAACCGCCGACAAATCCGCCGCGCACGGCAAACACGAGTCCACCGCCCACGATCAGAAATGCCAGCACCGCGCCGAGTACAAGCTTCATGTTCGGCCCATCCTGGGATCTCCGTCCGTAATCACTGCCGCGTCGCCCAGCTCTTCCAGTCGAACGACCGGTACGGCTTCCAGTGCCTGCAGTGGACCGGCTCCCGCCTGCATAGCTGCTGTGGCTGCCCGACGAACGCGGTCCCGTATATCCGCTGCTGTGACTGCCCGTACTGCTGCGGCTACCGCTTCTCGATGCCGCACCCCGCGCATGGGACTGTCCGCGTGCGCGGGACTGCCCTCTGGATTTCTCAGAATATTCAAAATCGTCTCTCATACTATCTATATTTACTCCCTGAAGCCATTTCAAAGTTTTAAGGTTCACTAAAAAAGCGCCGCCCGAAGACGACGCCTATAATCTTAACAGGATTTCGAATCTTTGTACATGAGAGAAGCCGCGAAATACATGACGAATTTTTTACGGTTTTGTGAAGGCTTTCTTGTAATTTTTCGTACTCGCGGATGCTGCGCTTCTCTCCGATGCCGGCGGCCACGATATCACTGCTTTTCTTCGACGCCGGCGCGCCAGGTTCCGACCGCCGTTTCCGGATTACTGTGAAAGAAATCATACACCTGCCGCGCGGAATACTCGTCCATCGACGGGCAGTCCCGGAGCTCCTCGAGCCCGGCCACGCGGATATGGTCAATGTCTCCGAACCGCCGCATAAGTGCCTTCTTCCGTACTTCACCGATTCCCTTGATGTCGTCGAGCAGCGAGCGGATCTGCTTCTGCTCCCGGAGCGAGCGGTGGTAGCTGATAGCGAAGCGGTGCACCTCGTCCTGGATGCGCGTCAGAAGCTTGAAGGCCTCGCTGTTCTCCGCGATCGGCAGCTCCTCGTCCTGGTACAGCAGCGCCCGCGTCCGGTGATGATCATCCTTCACCATACCGACGACCGTGATGCTCGTGATGCCGAGCGCCCGCAGTACCTCCTCGCAGACATGCACCTGTCCCTTGCCACCATCCATACAGATGAGATCCGGGAAGTTCGAGAAGGACCCGAGCTTATCATCCTTGCCGTCCCGCGCATTCGTCTGCATCTCCGAGAGGCCATGCTCGAAGCGGCGCGTCAGCATTTCCCGCATCGAACGGACGTCATCCGGCCCCTGGACGGACTGGATGCGGAACTTCCGGTAGTCGTTGTTCTTCGGCCGGCCGTTCTGGTAGACGACCATCGAGCCGACATTGAGCGCACCCATCGTATTCGAGATATCGTAGGACTCGATGCGAAGAGGAAGTCCAGGCAGTCCGATCAGTTTCTGAAGTTCTTCGAGGGCCCGGGCATTCTTCACATCCTGCTCGCGGTACTGCTGACGATAGCGGTTCATGAGGATACCGGCGTTCGTGATGGCGAGCTCGACGAGCTTCTCCTTCTTCCCGATCTGCGGGGTCACGATGTATACACGCTTCCCCTTCTCCCGGCTCAGCCACTGCTCCAGCACCGCCCTCTCCTCGAGCTCGGTCTGTACGAAGATCTCCCGCGGCACGAACGGGGTGCCGTCGTAGTACTGCTCGATGAAGTTCGTCAGGATGCTCTCGTCACTTTCCTCTGGGTCAATGTCGATGAACTGATGGTCACGGCCGATGATCTTCCCATCACGTACGAAAAAGATCTGAACGATGCAGTCCGCGAAGGAGCGGCGCATACCAATGATGTCCCGATCCTCGGCATCATAGGCCACGATCTTCTGCCGGTTCTGGATTGCCTCGATCGCCCGGATCAGATCCCGCATCTCGAGTGCCGTCTCGAAATCCAGGTTATCGGAAGCGCGCTGCATGCGGCGGGTCAGCTCCTTCACGATGTCCTCGTACTTTCCGTTCAGAAAGTCGATGGCTCGGTCCACCTGGAGCTTATAGTCCGCCTGCGACTGCTTCCCGATGCACGGCCCGTCGCACTGGTGGATGTCATAGTACATGCACTTGTTCGCAAGCGGCGCATCCTCCGTAAACGACTTGTTGCAGTTCCGGATATGGAAGGTCTTCCGGATGAGCTCGATGACCTCATTGACCTGATCGTTCGACGCGTATGGACCGAAGTAACGGGCGCGGTCCTGGTACTGCTTCCGCACCTTCAGAATCCGCGGGTAGAGCTCGTTCGTCACCTTGATGTACGGATAGGTCTTGTCGTCCTTCAGCAGGGTGTTGTAGCGCGGCTTATGCTCCTTGATGAGATTATTCTCGAGCATCAGCGCCTCGAGCTCCGAATCGACGACGATGTACTCGAAGCGCTCCACCAGATGCACCATCTGCTGGATCTTCACGGATTTCTTATAGGATTTCTGGAAGTACTGCTTGACGCGGTTTTTCAGCACCTTCGCTTTGCCGACATAGATGATCTCATCCTTCGGGCCGTGCATGATATAGACGCCCGGGAGCGCCGGAAGCTTCTGGAGCTCCTCCTCGATATTAAACTTCGTATTATCTCTCATAGTGATGAAATAGCCGGTGGGTGCGCTTGGCGCGCCCACCGGCTTTTGATATTCATAATATTTTACAGTTTAGGCAGGGGACCCGGAGGGGGCGGCAACGGAGGCCATACGTAGAGACCGTGTGAAATCAAGCCGGGTCCCCTTAGCGGCACTTGGTACAATTTTCCTTAGCACCCTCTAGCAACGCTGAGTTTTCATCAAGAAAACTCAGCGATTGCAGAGGGCCTAGTGCCGCTTAGGGTCCCCGGCTTAGATTGAACCGGTCTCGGAGTACTGTGCCTCCGTTGCCGCTCCTCCGGGTCCCCTGCACTGAACTGTTACTGATATTTACTTCACGACGAAGTTCAGGATCTTTCCAGGAACGAAGATCACCTTCACGATGTTCTTGCCCTCGAAGTACTTGCTTACCTGCTCGTTCGCCTTTGCAGCTGCGACGGCATCGTCCTGCGTCGCTTCTGCCGGGATGTCGATGTTGCCACGCACCTTACCGTTGATCTGGACACCCATGTTGATGACAGCATCCTTCGTCTTCGCCTCGTCGTACTCCGGCCATGAACTCAGGGTCAGAAGGCCCTCGCCGCCGATGGTCTCATAGATTTCCTCTGTGAGGTGCGGTGCAAACGGATGAAGGAGCTTGATGAAGGTGATGAGGTCATCACGGGTGATCGCACCGGCCTTTGTGTAGTCGTTGATGAGGGTCATCAGCGCAGCGATCGCGGTGTTGAACTTCATACGCTCGATATCCTCGGAGACCTTCTTGATGGTCTTGTGGGTCTTCGTCTCGAGGCTCGGATCCTCCTTCTCGAGGGTCGCGATGTCGGTGAGACCGGCCACACGGTCCAGGAAACGCTTCACGCCACGTACACCCTCCTCGCTCCATGGCGCAGCGGCGGTGTAGTCACTCATGAAGAGCACATAGGTACGAAGGGTATCCGCACCGTAGAGGTCCACGATGTTCAGCGGGTCGATGACATTGCCCTTTGACTTCGACATCTTCTCGCCATCTGGTCCGAGGATGAGGCCCTGGTAGGTACGCTTCGCGTATGGCTCCGGTGTCGGCACCTCCTTGATGTCATAGAGGAACTGATGCCAGAATCTCGAGTACAGAAGGTGACGCGTTACGTGCTCCATACCACCGTTGTAGTGGTCGACCGGCATCCAGTACTTGAGCTTGTCCGGATCTGCGAAGGCACGATCGTTGTGTGGATCACAGAAACGGAGGAAGTACCAGGAGGAACCAGCCCACTGCGGCATGGTATCGGTCTCACGCTTCGCCGCACCACCGCACTTCGGGCAGGTGCAGTTCACGAAGCTGTCGATCTTCGCCAGCGGGGACTGTCCATCGGTACCCGGCTCGAAGTTCTCGACATCCGGAAGGGTCAGCGGAAGCTCCTCCTCCGGAACGACCACGGTGCCACAGTTCGGGCAGTGAATGAGCGGAATCGGCTCACCCCAGTAGCGCTGACGGTTGAACGCCCAGTCCTTCATCTTATACTGTACGCCCTCGTGACCGATGCCACGCTCGGTGAGGACCTCGAGCATCTTGTGGATGGAATCCTTCTTGTTGGTGAAGCCATCGAGGAAGCCGGAGTTCACCATCTCACCGTCGCCGGTGTAGGCCTCCTTTGAGATATCGCCGCCCTTGATGACCTCGACGATCTCAACACCGAACTTCTTTGCGAAGTCGTAGTCACGCTGATCGTGTGCCGGTACGGCCATGATCGCACCGGTGCCGTAGCCCATCATGACATAGTCGGCGATGAAGATCGGGATCTGCTTACCGGTGATCGGGTTGATCGCGGACAGACCCTCGATGCGTACGCCGGTCTTCTCCTTCACGAGCTGTGTACGCTGGAACTCGGTCTTCTTCGCTGCCTCGTCACGGTAGTTCATGACCGCGTCCCAGTTCGTAATCTGATCCTTGTACTTATCGAGTGTCGGATGCTCCGGAGCGACGACCATGAAGGTGACGCCATAGAGGGTATCACAACGGGTGGTATAGATCTCGAGCTTGTCATCGACGGCCTTTCCCGCCTGATCGGCGAGCTCGAAGTTGACGAACGCACCGGTGCTGCGGCCGATCCAGGACACCTGCTGCTGCTTGATGGACTCCGGATAATCGACATCATCGAGTCCCTTCAGGAGACGGTCCGCGTACTGTGTGATGCGGAGATACCATACGTCCTTCGAGAGCTGTACGACATCGCTGTGGCAGATGTCGCACTTACCGCCCTGGGAGTCCTCGTTCGAGAGAACGACCTTGCAGTGCGGGCAGTAGTTGACGAGGGTCTTCGCACGGAATACGAGATTATGCTCATAGAGCTTCTCAAAGATCCACTGGGTCCACTTGTAGTAATCCTCATGAGAGGTTGCGATTTCACGGCTCCAGTCGAAGGAGAAGCCGACCTTCTCCATCTGATCCTTGAAGTGCTGGATGTTCTTCTCCGTGATGATATGCGGGTGGGTGTTGGTCTTGATGGCATAGTTCTCTGCCGGCAGTCCGAAGGAGTCGAAGCCCATCGGGAAGAGGACGTTGTAGCCCTGCATTCTGCGCTTACGTGAGAGCACCTCGACGGAGGAGTATGCCTTGATATGACCGACGTGCATGCCGGCACCCGACGGGTATGGGAACTCGACGAGTCCGTACCACTTCGGCTTCTCGCTGAAGTCTACCGCCTTGAAGGCCTGGGCTTCTTCCCACTTCGCCTGCCACTTCGGTTCGATCTTTTTAAAATTATACTTCATAATCTGTATCCCCTTGTGATTCAGTTTCTTACGAATTAACGTTTATTCCACAAATGCCAATTATAACAGAAACCCGTGCCGCGTCAAAGGGCTCTTTCATAATGTATCATCATATGCGCTATAACTCAGTTTTCAGAAGACTCCGCAGCGGTCTCGATGGCGTTTGCAGCGTCCTCCTTCGACTGGGCGATGGATTCGAGGGCGGCGGCGCGGCTGGCGGCTTCGCTTTCCTCGGCGGCGCGACTCGCGTCGATGGCGGCCTGGGCGTCGGCGGCACGCTTCGCCTTTATCTGCTGATCTTCCTGGGCAGCCTGCTCATCACTCAGGTAGGCACTCCAGTCGTATTCGTTGCTGGCGTTCCAGATGATCCACTCGTCATAGCCGGCGTCGTAGACCGCCTGGATCTGCTGGCGGATCTCCGCTGCACCGTAGCGCTTGAAGCTCTTCAGCCAGCTGGCGGTGAAGCCCTGCAGCCACGGGCGCACGATCGCCTGATGCACGCCGTCGGTATAGTCGAGGGCGAGGTCCTTTCTGGAGGCATTGCACGCGCCGAGAATGGCCTTATATGGTTCGAGATCCGGGACCTCGAGACCGAAATTTCCGTTTCCATAGTGGGATGGGTAGATCATCGGACACATATAATCGACCGCACCGGCCATCACCGGGTAGTCCTGTCCGACTGAGACGGTATCGACGTAGGAGCCGATGATGGTTCCGAAGACGTCGGTAGACATAAATACATTTTTCGCTGCGAGGCGATCGGAGGCGAAGCGGACGAACTCGGTGATGATGTCCGTCTTATCCATGCCCTGGGTTTCCTCCTCCGGGTAGACGACGCCGTTCATGCCACGTTCGGTACAGAAGCGGACGTAGTCGAACTGGATCTCGTCGAAGCCGGCGTCGGCACACTGCTCCGCGACCTGGACCTTATATTCCCAGGCGTCGCGGTTATACGGGTCGACCCAGGCCATGCCGGAATTATCCGTGAACACACTGCCGTCGGCGTTATGGTTCATCCACTCCGGCTTCACGGTCGCGAGGTAGGGGTCACGGAAGGTGACGATGCGGGCGATGGTGTAGATGCCATGCTCCTTCAGCGTCTTCATCAGGGACGGGAGGTCCGGGATGGTGTCTTCGGCGGAGCCGATCTCGTCGATCAGCGGGGCGGACATCTGGTACTCGATGCGGCCCTTATCGCCGAGGATGTCGATCACGACGGCGTTCAGCTCGGTCTCATCGAGGTGCCCGACGATGTCCTGCATGCGCGAGGAACCGGCAGTGACTGCCGTAAGGTAGATTCCCTTGACGCGCGTTGCTGTTTTCTGTGGAAGCTTTTTCGTCCAGACCGCCGCTTCTGCTGCAGCGAGACTTTCTGCCTCTTTCATACTCTCCTTCTGTGCCAGGGATTCGGCGAATCTCGATTCCTCTTCGGATTCGGATTCATATTCCCGGAGCTCGTCGGACTTATTCACGTTATAGACCAGCGGGTTCTGCCGCTGACATCCGAGGAGCAGGACACAAAGGATGAGCAGGATGCTACTTAGCTTTTTCATATAAAACCTCAACGTTTTGCTCAAACTTTTGGGCTATTATACCACTTTCTCGGAAAACGGCAAATTTTTAGGGCTTCCGGCCTCCATTTACCGCTTTTTCCAGGGGGTCAGACCCCCTTCTGGCTAAATCCATGGAGCGTCGACCACTACGCGGGGGGTCAGCCCCCTTGGCCTCTCTGATAACGCAAAAGCCGAAGTCCCGTGGGACTTCGGCTGAATGTCATTTTTTACTGGAGGGAAGCAGCGACGGCGTCCGCGAGGGCGTCGAGGGCTTCTGCGCTGAAGGAAGCGGACTTGATGGTGAGGGTGTCACCGATGTACGCGCAGTTCTTCAGGGTGTCAAACTCGGCCTTCAGGAGCTTGCCGGCGGTCGGCGCCCAGCTGCCGTTTTCGATGATGGAGATCTTCTTATTCTGTACGCTCAGGGCCTTCATGTCGGCGACGAGGTTTTCCATCTTCGGGAAGAGGCCGTTGTTGTAGGTGGTGGCGCCGAAGACGAGGTTCGTCACGCGGAAGCACTCGGCGATCATCACGGAGACGTCGGTCTTCGATACATCATAGGCCTTGATGTTCTTTACGCCGCGGGCGGCGAGCTTCATGGTGAAAGCATTGATCACCGACTCGGTGTTGCCATAGATGGAGTTATAGAAGACAGCGACGGCCTTCTCTTCTGCCTCGTAGCGGGACCACTGATCATAGAGCTTCAGGATGAAGCTGAGGTCCTCACGCCAGATCGGTCCGTGCAGCGGGCAGAGCATCCGGATGTCGATGCCGGCGGCCTTCTTGAGAACATTCTGTACCTGCATACCGTACTTGCCGACGATGTTTGTGTAGTAGCGACGGGCATCCTCTACGAAGTCCTGTGCCTTATAATCCAGCTCATCCGCGAAGATGTTACCGTTGTTCGTGCCGAATACACCGAAGGCGTCGGCGGAGAACAGGATGCCTTCCGTCGCATCATAGCTGAACATAACCTCTGGCCAGTGGACCATCGGAGCCATCACGAAGCTGAGCTGGTGCTTACCGAGGGAGAGGGTATCGCCCTCCTTCACGACGAGCTTCCGCTCCTCCGGGATCGTCAGCGCGAAGAACTGCGTGATCATCTGGAAGGTTTTTGCATTGCCCACGACCGTCGCCTGCGGGTACTTCTCGAGTGCCTCAGCGATGAGTGCGCAGTGATCCGGCTCCATGTGGTTCACGATGAGGTAGTCGAGTGCACGGCCATCGAGCGCCGCCGCCACGTTCTCGAAGAACTGCCGCGATACGGTCGCATCCGCGGTATCGAGGAGTGCGGTCTTCTCGTCCCGGATCACGTAAGCGTTATAGGTCACACCGCGATCCAGCGGGAAAATGTTCTCAAACAGATGCAGGCGACGATCCTCGACACCTACATAAACGACATCATCTGTAATATTTCGAATAGAATACATGGCAGTCTCTCCTTTTATCGATGCTTCCAGCATCGAATTCGCAGAATTCAAATCAGAACATCGTCAAATCAATAACGATTATCGATTCGAAATTTAACACGTTTTCCGTTTCTTGTCTACACCAATCAGATATGTATGAAAACAAAATCATGACCTAAAAGAAAAGCCCGGAGCTTTCACTCCGGGCTTCTATCTTCTATTCGGTGGAGATTAGTCCTCAACCTTTACGATCTCACGCTTGTTGTAAGATCCGCAAGCCTTGCAGACTCTGTGAGGCATAACAAGAGCACCACACTTAGAACACTTAACAAGGTTCATCTTTTCCATCTTCCAGTTCGCTCTTCTAGAATCTCTGCGAGCCTTCGATGAATGATTCTTAGGACAAATTGACATATTTACACCTCCTTCGTCATACCGGGTAATTATATCCATACGGCTTTTTTATGTCAAGCAAAAACCTGGAAGGTTTTTACGATTGCACACTCGAATAAGGATACTACGAGATGCGCTGAAATGCAAGTAGAAATTTCAGAAATTCCGCGGGGGCAATGCTGTCACGAGTATGTATTTTCTCTTTGGTGATCATCTCCTTATCCCCGCTTCTGTCAAACCTATACATTTCGTATCAAAGAATGATCAGGAGCGTTGCCGTGATCAGTACGATGCTGATGACGATGGAAATGGAATTGACTGCACTGGCGAGTCCGAAGTCGCTTTTCATATCCGCCGTAAACGCAGGCGCTGCCGATGCGATGGGGCTTAAAGGCAGGATCGCCAGAACCTGACGGTATTCCAGTGGAAGCGGCATGAGAAAATACAGCGCTGCTGCCATGGCGATGGATATACTGTAGCGTACGGTCAGGATTTTCACTATTTTTCCTTTCTGGCTGGTGTCTCCGGAAATCTTAAATCCTACACCCATCATCAGCATGGCCAGAAACGCATTTGCTCCGGCCAGAATGCCTGAGAATGTGATCACAGGCGCAGGAAGGGACACGTGGATCAGGGACAGTACGGTCATCAAGACATAAGCGTCGAAGGGAACGGAGCGTACCAGCGTCTTTACGATCGGCATCAGGGAAAATTTCCCATCCCCTCCCTTTACCATTTTTGCCGCGCTGTAGGCGCCTCCCAGACAGATAAACGCATTTCCCGCATCAAAAAGACTGGTTGTGATCACGCCTGCGGATCCCAGGAAGCTCTGCGCAAAGGGCATGGTGAAATTTCCTATATTATAGCCAGAGGCATTTAACATAAAAAATGCCTTTTCCTCCCTGTCCTTTCCTGCGGTCAGATACGCGGCAGCCATAAGGATCAGTCCGCCTCCCAGCCCAATCACAGATAAGATCAGAAGCGAGACCTTTACATCCGCCCCTGAAAAATTAGATACAATCGCTGCGGGAAGGGTGATTTTTAAAACGATCTTTGAAAGCACATGAAAATCCTCTTCTTTAAAAAATCCCTTCTTTCTCAACAGATATCCCATAAAAATAATGGCAACAAAAGACGCTGCCTTTATCAGTATTTCAGCCATGAGGAATCTCCTTATCTTTTATTCTATATTCTGCCTGCACTGTAAGCTCAGGTGCGCTCAGGACATCGCTCAGCAGGGAAAGCGAAGTGCTCGCGTGCTGTCGGATCTCCGGAAAATCAAGGGCATCGTTCAGCAGGGGAAGTGGAGGAGCGCGGCACGCTTTCTCACCTCAGAAGATACATGCCGTCGAGCATTGGTACGTCCATCGCGAGCTGCACCGAAGGTTTTCCGCTTTCCGGATCCTCGATGCCGATGTAAAGCTGCGTGTTTTCGGCCTCAAGCTCTGCGGCGGGGATCAGAACCTCTGCGCTCGCCTCGCTGTCCTCCGGGATCTTCGTGAGCTGAAGTCCGCCCAGCGGATACGCGCTGCACGGCGTTCGATCACCGTCCTTCACGAGATACAGCTTCACCGGCCAGTCGAAGTACATCGGCGCGCGTCCGTCATTCCGCAGGGTCACGCGGACACATTGATATGTCTGCGGGCTGCCCATCTGTCCTGTCAACTGTTTATACAGGGTTGCCAATGCTCCGTCATCGGTGGCAGCGTCGGAGATGCGGATCTCCGTCACGCGGTAGCGATAGCCGAGCATGCCCTGAATTTTCCGGGCGTTTTGGAGGGCTGTCGCAGACAGCTGCTCGTCATCTTCTGCTCCGCCCCGCATATCCGGGATCTTCGGGCCGAGGAAGGAGGGATGCGATGCTTCGATCAGCTTCAGGGTGCTTCGGAAGTCACGGTTCAGCATGTTTTCCATCGACAGACTGCTGGTATACTCTCCGCCCACGGGCGCGCTGTTCCATATCTTCGAAAGTGGCTTTATGGCACCCTCTTCCTGCGCTGAGCCGAAGTCTGCACCTTCCGAAAGCTCCCGGAGGAGACGTTCCGTTTCCGGTACATTGCCAGTCACATCGTTATAAATGCCGGTGCCCGCCGGCATTTCCTGAAAGCTTCGGCGGGATAATAGCCGCGCATTCGGAAAAGCCTCGACATAGTCCTCGACATATTCTCTGCGTATCGCTGCATTTGGAAGGTACGGTAGACCCTCCGCATACTTCACATGCCACTCACCCCAGTGTCCGAGGCTCCCGAACTCCACATAGGCCACGAAGGCTCCCCAGTTTTCTGAAAAATAGCGCCCGATTTCCCGTAACGCACGGTGATGTTCTTCCCGGAAGACGGCATTGGCATAGTTCGGGCAGTAGCCGCGACCGTAGTCGATATCATAGTCCATCCCGTCGCCGGTCTCTGCATAGAGCCAGTCCGGGATATCGCGGTGCGCTTCCTTCCCCGGCAGATCGCAGACGAAGCGAAGCACGGCATGCTTCCATTTCGCCCGCCAGCGCGAAAGATGATTCGCTTCTGCGACCGCATCCCAGTTAAACTGCCCGCGCTCCGGCTCGAGCTCCCGCCAGGTAAGGTCGATATACACGAGCGAGGTCTCCGTATACGGTTCGCTCTCCTCCGCATTCTGCATATAGCCGATGAGCGGATTCACGAAAAATGCATCCGAGCTCCGATACTGGATCCGCTCCTCTGCCGCTGCCGTCTGCAGCCCACAGCCGGTGCTCATCAGACAGAGCAGACCGCAGAGAAATGCGGTGATTCTTTTTTTTATCATAAAAACCTCAAGTCTAGATCATCGTCGTACATGCCACTTTATGTCATATGAGTAACGCCAGCGGACATCCCTCTCAGCCGTGATACTCGCCGTTGTACTGGATCAGGGTCACATCCCGGACGCCTTCGAGGGCGCGCATGCGCTCTGCGAAGCCGGTGTCACCGTTCCGCACGAAGACCTCCGCTGCGAGCTCGGTCTGATCCTTCCGCATCGTCTGTGACTTCAGCCGATATTTCTGTCCCTGAAATGCACGAAACACATCCTCCTCCCGCGCCGGTGCTTCATAATGAATCACGGCGATGTAGATTTGTCCCTTCTCTTGATGATAATAAAAGGCCACGATCATCACGACCATCACGATCGAGGAGATCAGCGCGAGGCCATACATGGTCGCACCGGTCGTGATGCCGACCGTGATCGCCCAGAACAGATACAGAAGATCCATGGGGTCCTTGATAGCCGTTCGAAAGCGGACGATGGACAGTGCACCGACCATACCGAGGGAAATCACGACGTTCGTACTGATCGCGAGCGTCACCATGCAGGTCAGTACGCACATGCCGACGAGCGTGACCGCGAAGCTGCGACTGTAGATGACGCCGGAATAGAAGGTCTTATACACGAGGTAGATGAACACACCGAGCAGCACCGCCGCAAGCAGCGAGATTGCGAGGCTGCCCATATCATAGGTCCCCATCTGTTTCAGAAATGAATTTTTAATAACATCCTTTACACTCATCTTTTCACTCCTTCGCTCTCCGCCCAGTAGTCGAAGCCATGCAGATAACGCGTTTTCTCATAGCACAGCACATATTTTGACAGGGCCGTATATTCTGCCGCAGACGGCAGAATCGTATTCCGGACGATGTCCGGCAGAAACTCAGTAAACTTCACTTCCATGACGGTCTTCCCCGGCTCCAGTACCGGAAGCGTCGGCAAGTCCGGATCGAAGATATCCTCACGGAGGATCGCTGCACGGACATCATTATCGAAGGTCACGCGCACCGTGCCCGCCTCCATGATAAAGGGCTCCCGATCATAATCCACGATGACGCGCGGACGCATCACGTGCGATACACACTCCACATAGAATTCCCTGCAGAGCGGTGCCGGATGATGCAGCAGAAACGCATAATCGCTACGTAAAATACGCTCGACCTCCTCCCGTGTCAGCCTCGCCGATTCCTTAAAAATATACTGCCCGGACTTCCGCTTCCGCTCGAGATGAATCACATCCTCCTTACAGTTATAGATGCGGATCCGGTACTTCTGCCGTTCCATCACACCCATGTCCTTTTCTTCATACGCGGAGTTCCAGTAATCATCGAAGTAGAGACTCCGGATCAGATACTGCCCGTTCACGGCATGCGGATCCAGCTGAAACAGCGGTCGCATCCGGGTTTTGAGAAGCTCGCGCTCCCCCTCATTTATGAGGAATTTCAGCTCATGGCGGAAGGGCTTCGCCGGGCGCTCCGGCATCTTTAACATCGATTTCAGATCGAACACACTCATATCACTCCAGGTCCTTCTCTTCGACGATATCCTCGGAAATCGTGCCATCGGCATCGACATAAAAGCACTTCGTGCCATATACCTTTCCCTTCTTCGTCACACAGTAATCAAACGCGTCCTGCGTATTCCCTGCTTCATCCTGGACACTCAGTTTCAGGAAATACTGTCCCGCCGGCAGCAGCTCGGTCGTCCATTCCGGCCATGCACCCTCATAGGACGCCACCACCTCGCTGCCATCACTGTTTCGGGCAATGCTGGCATGATACACGAGTGTACCCTCCCGGAAATCATAGGAAGGATCCCATGTGATTCGGAGCTTTCCTTCTCCATCCGGCTCCGGCACGCCGATATAGAACGGCATCGGTTTATCGAGAGATGCCCGGTACGACTGGTACGCCTCTTCGACGTTTCGGTAGATGTTTTCGCTTAGTGTATCATACTGTGCTTCCGTAAGCGGGGCGTTCATGATATCCGGCTGCTGATAAACATATTTTTTTACGACCGCCGCATAGCGCCCGGCCATGCTCGTCATATGCTCCTTCGTCAGCACATGCGTGCGTAGATCCTCGATGGCTTCATCAAGCACACTTCGAAAATGCGACGACTGCAGACAGCGCCGGAACAGGATATTGCCCCAGTAGTTGGAGATACCACGTTCCCAGCTGCTGTTTTCGCTGCGACCGCTCAGCGCATACTGGTCATAAAACAGTGTACTGTCAAAATCCCATGGGAGGATATAGAAGCGATCAACGTTTTTCGGACTGTAGATATAGAAATTCCGGTTCTGGCTATCCGCATTTCCCATCAGGATCTGGAACGCCATCCAGTAGGCGATGTTCTCCTCATCGAGCCAGTCTGAAATCAGCTGATCTGATTTCACGGAATAGTCATTGATCTCGTCTAACATACGGATCAGCTTGCTGTGATCATGATCTCCCTTGATTTCCAGCAGTTCTTCAAAGGCTTTCTGGTCGAAATCCGGATCCGTCTCCAGCCGGATCGTATCTTCATAGCGATAGAATTCGCAGGTGTTCACTTTATAAAGCTGTCCATACCGGTCGAGACCATGTGCGCGAAGGGCGGTCTTATTCAGCTGTTCTACCTGTGTATAGAGGCCATAGTCCTGAAAGCGTTCATTCGCGGGATCCGTCGTCTGATCCTTCACATAGAGATGGACGAACTGGGTGCGCAGCGAGATGAGCTGCGGGATCTCTTTTAGAAGATCGAAGGCCAGCTTGTTTCGATAGCGTAGCCCATCCGTCATATGCTTATTCAGCGCAATCGTCTGCTGTCCGCGCCAGCTTCCATGCTCATCCTTCAGCCGGATCTTATAATTCTTTTGTGGATTCTTACTTGAGGTCTGTCCGCGGATCTGGACGGTTGCATTCGGCGCAGTTTCTCCGAAGCCGAGTTCACCGGCCACCGGTCCATTTTCATCGCCGACCTGCAGCAGTCCCTCTACCTGGTAGCGGTCGATCCCCATCGCCTCATAGTCATATGCCGAGTAGCTGTTGATGTCTGCCCAGCTGTGATCCGTGTTGTCGCCGGCATTACCACGACGCACCGTCAGGTACATCGTGACCACCGAGTCCTCCACATCGTTTTCATACAGCGTCTTTTTATCTTCGAGATGCGGAATCGCGGCGACCGTTTCGATAGAGATATCCCCAGCCGCTGTATCCGTCGCCTGCCCGCTCTCCGCTGCCGTCGAAGCGGCGACATCCTCCTCGGTTTTTTTGTGCGCTGTCCCTGCCGCTTTTTTCGTCACCGATGCCTCTTCGTGTACATGCTGTCCAGAAAGAGCAGCGTTATAGACGGCACCACCCACCGACAGTGCCAGCAGCAGGACGACGATCAGCAGCATCGACCCAACATTTTTCCCTTTTAAGAAATCTCGCATAATACCTCCAGTCGTTCATGAAGCCAGGTGAAAAATCCGTGCTTCCGCTCTGCCACAAAGGGCTGCGTACTCAGAATATGGTAGGGAAGGCGCCTGGTGTAGGTATTGAGCCGAACCCAGGATACACAGAAATAGACCATGCCGCCGATGGCAAAGGCGAAGCCCACGTAACGGCTCGGCAGTCGAAGCGCCAGGAGGGAGCCGATGGTCGTCACCAGAGCATAGCTGATACTGGCGATGCCGGCCCCCTTATAATCGGTGAAATACAGCAGCATGAGCATCAGCACGTTGCCTACCGCATAGAGTCCATAGCCGACACAGAGGATACGGAAATAGCCATCCATGAGGGCATCAAAACCGAGTGGCAGTGCATGCAGGACGAGCGTTCCGAGTGAGATCGCGATGGCCGTCGTATACAGCTGACGCTTCGCGGTGTAGGCAAGCTCCCGCTCCATGACATACATCATCTCCTGCTCCGCCAGCTGAATCTCCGTGATCGAGCCCCGACCGTTAAACAGATCATAGTAGGCACGATATTTCGGATAAAAATTCACTTCCACCGAAGCAACGAAGTTGATGGTCGTCACCAGAATCGTCATAAATGCATAGAGCGCAGCAACATCATGCTGCGGTGCCCCGTAAAACAGCCCCTGGATCTGTTCTCCGATATCCGGTCGGCACCAGGCGATCACGAGATGTGAAAAAAGTCCGATGTTCAGCATGAAGCCGTTTGCACTCAGCCAGCGGTACTGCTCCATCCAGTCCAGAAACTCGAAGTAGTATCCGCTTCCCTGCGGAAAAAAGGCATTCAGCAGGAGATAATTCAGGATCATCATCACGCCATAGCCGAGAATCACACTCAGCAGCAGGACCTCCAGCCGCGCGCCGAAAAGGCGACAGCCGAGGGCGGCCGCGAGAAAGCTGAGTCCGATGGCCAGCAGATAGCTGAGCAGTATCCCCTTATAATCCTTGATGGCGGTCATATAATGCATCTCTGTCCAGACCACCACAAGCTCCATAAAAAACAGGAAGTTCAGGATGATCTCTCCGATGCTGATTCCCGCCATGCAGAGGAAGGTGCCATACAGCACGGCCCCCAGTGGCAGCAGCAATGCCAGCACGCCTTTCAGGGAAGGCATAACCCGTCGCTCATTATTTGTATAGAGCATATCGGAAATATAACGGGAGAGCGTCAGTGAAATATAACCGGTCAATACGAGCGAACCGAGCAGTGCATAGGTGATCATCGCATTCAGCAGCTCCCGCTGATGTGCATCGAGGCCGAAATACGCTGCGATGAAGCCGATCCCCATGAGAAAACATACGCCCAGAAGCATCGGGCCGGCCGTCACCAGTCCGGTATAGCCATAGGCCCGCATCAGCTTCAGAATTCCCTGCTGCTTAAATAATTTCTTTAATTCGAAACCGATTCCTGCCACTTTTCGTTTACCTCATCATACATCGCACGGTATTTTTCCATCATCATCTCCTGTCGGAAATAGTGTTCTGCGCGCTGCTGCCCGGCCCGCCCCATCTCCAGGCGTTTTTCATCATCACGACACATCCACTCCAGCGCATCCGCGAGGGCCTGCCGGTTCATCGGCGGCACACAGTAGCCGGCCGGACCGTAGGGATCATATACTCCGCCTCTGATCAGTTCACGGCAGCAGCCGACATCGGTCGTAACCGCCGGACGTCCGGCCGCAAACGATTCGAGCACCGACAGTGGCTGGCCCTCTGAAATGGAGGTCAGGACCGTGAAATCGATCTGCTCCATGTACTTCACGACATCCACCTGACCGACGAAGCTGAGCGTTTCCAGGCGAAGCTCATGCACGAGGGCATGACACTCCGCCGCATACTCCTCGTCATCGACCCCACCCAGGATGTGCAGCCGCGTATTCGGCACCCGCATCGTCAGCTCCTTATAGGCATAGATCAGGGTTTTGACATCCTTGATGGCAGCAATTCGGATCACCGCTGCGATATCGATCATACCGTTTTTCTTTTTCATGGGAATCCTGGAAAAACGTGCATAATTTATGCCGTTTCCGATGACGTGGCACTTCTCCGGTGCCGCCCCCAGTTCGATCTGCGTATCCTTCGCGCGCTGAAACAACGAGGTGATCACCATCGCCTGCTGATAGACTGCATCGGAAAGCATATAGAAAAACTTTATCCACTGACGCTTGAAGGTCGGGAGGACCCAGCCCGCGCGGATGATCTCCTCTTCCCGCTCACGGCTGTAAATACCGTGCTCCGTGAGCACCAGCGGTTTCTTCTTTATGATGCTCGCCATCGTCGCCAGCAGCCCGCCATACCCGGTGCAGATCGTGTGATACATGTCGGCTTCTGGGATCGGCTGCGACAGCAGATACAGTACCGGCAGCAGCATGGAGCGGATCGTATGGAAGGTATCTGAAAAGGCGGCATACGGATACTGCTCCGTACACAGCTTCGTCAGAATATCGAGAAAGGCTTCGCTCATGAGAAAGGCCCCCGGCTTTATCTGCTTCGTCTGGTACAGATCACACAGCACATGCCAGTCCGGATGTGCGCAGTCCATCAGTGCCTGCAGCGCCGCTATCTCCTCTTCCTTAAAATGATAACGATGATCCTGCTCGATGCGCACCTTCAGCGCATCGTCCAGAAATACCTCATGGATCTCGACCACATTTTCCGGCGGCTGCACGAAGAACTTTCCCTGATCCTTATGATAGGCGCCGATGACCCAGAGCACGAATTCTGTTTCCGGCATCTGCTGTATGTAATTATGCATCCAGCTGGAAACACCGCCGTGTGTATAGGGGTAGCTTCCCTCCAGAATAAGACAAATGCGCATAGTTTCTCCTGTTATTTTCCACGCTGCATCCTTACTTCCCTTCCCGTCGTATGCAGAAGGTACAGATTTCCTGTGAGATGCTCGAGCGTACCGCCCTCCAGCTCCGTGATCCTGCCCTCGTTGACACGTACCAGGAAATAATCATCGTCCGTCACCCCGCCGAGGCGCAGGCCAATGCTGTCGTCCGTCACGGTCCGTTCGACCGAAACACCACTGAAGCGCTGCACCGCTGCCGCCATCCCGCTGCCGGTCACATGCCGGATCGGTGGTGCCGCCCGGTTCAGCCACTCGATATACGCTGTAAGCCGGTCCTTCAGGGTCGCCCAGCCGAGTGCCGCCCCGCGGTCTTCATCGAGAAGATCATCTGGATGCATGAAGTGAGAATTCACGAGATGCATATTGAGCTCTGAAAAAGCAGAGAGACGCATATATTCATCCAGGATACAGGACGAAATGATACGCGGGGTTTCGACGACACCATCCTCTGCCACCTCAAACTCCTGCGCATAGCCGCTTTCGCCCGGGAGATAACAGCTCGCAATCGCCCGGATATTCCGGAATCGCTGTCCGATCAGTGCCCGTCCCTCCGGTGATAAAACGTTCGATGGCGGCACATAGACCTGCAGCTTCGTATTCGGAAACAGTCCCTCGGAGAAATCCTTCACTTCCGTCATCGCCTTCGCCATGGCGTCGGTAGATGTCCAGTTGTGATAGCCGAGGTCGACCGAATACTGAAAATCCGGTCCGCACAGTGGCTGGTGGTTGTAGCCATGATAGCCGAGCTCGCCGCCCTCATCGAGCAGCATGTTTCCATAATAGCTGTAATCGGAAATGACCGTGTTTCGCTCCACCTCTCCATCCGTTTCATCATCATAATTCTCGATGATGAGACCTGTGAACGGGATACTGTACTTCCGGCCGAGCTCTGCGACATCCGGCCACCAGACCTGGGAATAAAATTCTGGGATATCCATCTGATAATCGCGTTTTACATACTGACCATCGCCCATCGGGACCGGTGACGGCCAGTCATCGAGGTAAAAGGCGGAAGCATTGATCACCGGATAGATGCAGACATCCTCGAGAAGACTGTAGGCAGAAGCATAGATGCCACGTGTGCTCTTCTCACAGTAAGCCAGGTTACAGAAGACGAAACGACCTTCACCGTACGCACGGGACCAGATCAGCGGCACCCGCTCATCCGAAGTACTGGCATATAGGATGCACTGATCATCCAGACCGACATTCATGGCCGCTTCATATGGATCATCGAAGGTATAGATCCGGTCGGCCCCCAGCATAAACGTATCCAGCGCTCGAAAATCCGGCACCATTTTAAAATCATAGCCGGAATCGAGAATCCCGAGATGATTCTGAATCGCAGAAAACGCATGTGTTTTCTCTACCGGCATGCCGAAAAGGACACGGCCACCAGACTGTACCCAGTCGCAAAGCGAGAGAAGCTGATTCCCGAGCGGTGTCACATCTGGTAAAAGAAGCACCACGGTCCGGAAGTCATCGAAATCGAGGATCGTCTCCTGCGCCCGCACGTCCTGGACCTGATAGCTGATCCGCATATCCGTAAGCATCTGCTCATATTCTGCGCGTGCAGACATACTGTTCATGTTCTGGCTGTTGACAAGTAGAAGACACTCGGCCGTTTCACTGAGTGGCTTGTTTACGAGCGTCTGTTCCGTCGAAAGCAGTTTCGTCCCACGCTCGGTACCCTCATATGTGATACCCCTTCGTTCCATGAGAAGCAGACAGAAGATCGCGAAAAAGCCGATAAACACGCGAAAGACGGCATGAAATCGATATGTATTCCCGTTCTTTTTCATCAGGTCTCCTCCCAGAACTGAATCACGCGACGAAGCCGACCGGAAAGGTAACATCCGCTCGTCTTCAGCTTTTCGATATACGCGGTGAATGCTGCGCCCATATGAAGCTCATAGTAGTAGCGTAGGCGGAGCATCATCGTTTCCTCCCGTTCCGGCCAGCGTGTCTCCATCTGTACGAGCCACTGCTCTGCCTGGTCATAATTCTTCGAGTACATCAGGCTCCGAATGAGTGCCCGTACATCTTCGATGCGCATTTCCTTCTGTATGCGTTCCTTGAGAAGTGTCACGTAACGCGTACGCTGGATCCGGAGATTTTCACCTTCGGCCAGTGCATTTCGGAGGTACTCATCCAGGGTATCGATATAGTCTGCCAGCACCTCCGCATCCTCCGGATGCTCCTCATGTGCTTTACTCAGCTTCTGAAGGCGCAGGTCATAGTTCTTCAGAAGCTCTGAAAGTGCCGTCGTCGCGTAATGAACGACCTCCACATCCGCATTATCCTTCGCCTGATGCAGCACATAGCTCATATCGGATGCGCCATGCAGGAGAATCTCCAGCATCGCGTCTCGACGAACACCAGCGTCATTCAGGATGAGCGCATCCTGCAGCGGCAACGCCTCTCCTGATTCCTGATCGACATCCGGCGTACTCTTCTCACTTACAAGATCCTTGCGCATCGCCTCCAGGTTCCTGTTCTTCGATCCTGTAAGGCCGTTGACATTGGCCCAGGACACAAGCAGGCTCAGCACCGGACCGAATACCGGCACGAACACACAGATCGGGAGCAGCATAACATCCGCTTCCAGGATACGGAAGCGCAGCAGAAAATAAAAGCCCACGCAGACCAGTAGATGCAGCAGCAGGAACAGTACGGCGAGCCCCGGCGTCATCGTCCACCTCCCGGAAGCTTCTCGACGAGTTCCGCCGCCAGACCGAGCTTTCGATAGCGCTCCAGTATGATCTGTGCCGTCGTCGGATCCGACTGCGGAGCGATGATGTAGATATCGCCGTCATTGCCCTGTCCTGCGATATCCGTCGTACGCATGGTGCGCTCGAGAAGCGTAGAAATCTCTTTGAGCGAGCGACGCTCGCGGTGAACCCGAAGCAGGGAATAGGTACTCACGTGACGCTTCTGCATCTCTTCATGTATCTTCTCCTGCTCGCAAAGATACGCCGTGTTGACGATGATCGTATCACCGAGATAGGTTTTCTGACGATTCGCCTGCTGATAATCATAGGCACGGGTCAGAAACTGCTCCGTCAGTCGCCGGAGGATGCGAATCAGGTTGATATAATAGCTACTGATCTGACTGTAATCCACATGATAAATCATAATCAGCAGTGCATAATAACCGTTCTGACGAACGCCACTGAGGAGCATCGGATAACCGCTTTCCAGTTTCCGATTCACCCATACCTCGTCCCGGTCAAGAATCGGAAGCAGGGATCGATAAGCCTCCAGCTCAATGGAGCGGGACAGTCCAGTCACCCCTGGACTGCATACCTCGAGGCGTGCGAAACGGGCATCCTCCTGAGGCACAGAATAGATGGCGATGGAATGATTATTCAGCACCTCCTCCATCGCAAGAATCGACTCCGAAAAGATTTTTTGGGGGATGGTATGGCTGAGCCGCTCTACTACCTCAAAAATCCGTCCGAAACCGTCCCGGCTTTCGATCAGATTTCGCTTATATTCATTTTTATAGTCCTGCATTTCCTGATAGAGCCCGGTCACAAACTGCAGTTCTTCACCATACTTTTTCGCTTCATTCCGAAGCGCCTGCTCCGTATCCCGGTTTCGCTCACAAAGATAGCCACAGACTGCACTTACCAGAAGAAGCAGGATGAATGGAAGCCAGTTGCTCGGATCATAAAAAAGCTGTATCCAGTTTCGTCCTTCCCGATAAAACGCGACGCTGAGGGACAGGACTTCCATCACGGCCGTCATCAGACCGATACCGGTTCCATAAGTACTCGACATGATGACCACAAAAAGAAGGCGTATATCGATCATACGAAACTGTGCACTGCTTCCGGCCAGTCGATTCAATAGCTCCACCAACAGGCCGCCCAGTACCAGCTCCGCCCCAATCAGTATACGATTTCTTAGAATCGCATAGCGCTGTACGCGTTCCTTCCAGCTCTTTTTTTCTGCTGTCTGCTCCTTATACGCCTGAAAATACGTGTCCAGTTCTGCAACACAGTCTTTCATCGCATACCATCCATAGAGCCGACGGGCGACGTTTTCCATCGAATTTTCTGTAGACGCAAGATGCACTGGCTCGCTGCTTTCGCACTGGACGATCGTATCCGGAAAATATCCCTGAAGGCGTTCTGCGAGATGCTGAAAAGAGGCATGTCCATAAGCCATAAGCTCCAGCTCTTCAGGTTCACCCATCCAGTGATCCAGCAGACGGTAAAGGAAGAGGCTCAGGTCCTCGATATCGATGAAGCATGCCTGCTCCTCCGGATTGACCGGAATCATCCAGTGTGCCGTTTTCTTCTCCTGCAGGGCCGCAAAGGTCTGATACAGCCAGTCCTGCGGGTTCGTACCACTGATAAAATATGGACTGCGGATGATTTTCAACTGAATCTGATTCGAACGCGTGTAGGCATGACACAGATCTTCTGCCGTTTTCTGAAAAATCGACGCAGCCGTCGGTGCATCTTCACCTGGCTGATTCGTCGTCACAAAAATGAAGCGTTCAATCTGTTTCTGACGACAGAGTTCCAGCACATGCCGAAGTTCCATCAGCTCTGCTTCCGGGCTCTGCCCGAAGGTAAGTGCACGTGAAACATAAATGACCGTCATAAAATCATACATGAAAAACTGACGGCGGAAATGATCCCCCATCAGCGCACTCTGAAACCAGCGGATATGTCCGGATCTTCTCGTTTCCAGATCTCTCGCCATCAGAACCACCGGCTGTTCTCCAAAAATCATATTCAGATGTTCTTCGTTAAAATAAGACACATTGCCACACAGTAATGTGTCCTTTCTCAGCTCCTGCACCACTTTCCTCTCCACGGTAAACTCACAGAATGATGAATAAAATCTAGCACTGAACTCCAGGACTTTCAATGTAAAAAAACGCTTAAAAAGTCGAGTATTTCTGTTGAGCAGTGCCATTAACCGCTTAAAAAAAGACCTGGACAACGTCCAGGTCTGAAGGGATATAAAAGATTACTGAGCCTCTACGAGACGAAGTGTATCTCTTGCGATCGCGAGCTCCTCGTTGGTCGGGATCAGGAAGACCTTGACCTTCGAATCGTCTGCAGAGATCAGAGCCTCCTTACCGCGTACGTTGTTACGCTCCGGATCGATCTTTGCGCCGATGAAGCTGAGGTACTCATCGATGATGATCTGACGGGAAAGCTTGTCGTTCTCGCCGACACCAGCGGTGAAGGCGATGGCATCTACACCGTTCATAGCTGCAGCGTATGCACCGATGTACTTCGCTACTCTGTAACGGAATGCGTCGAGTGCAACCTTAGCCATGTGGTTGCCTGCGTTCGCTGCGTTCTCAACATCACGGAAGTCAGAGGATACACCGCCGGAAAGGCCGAGTACACCGGACTTCTTGTTGAGGATGTTCAGAACCTCATCCACGGTCTTGTTCTCGTGGTTGCAGATGAACTGAACGACCGCCGGATCGATATCGCCGGAACGGGTACCCATGATCAGGCCCTCAAGAGGGGTGAGACCCATGGAAGTATCTACGCCCTTACCGCCGATGGAAGCAGAAACGGATGCACCGTTGCCGAGATGGCATACGATCACCTTTGCCTTCTCCGGATCGAGACCGCCGAACCTGATGGTCTCCTTCGATACGAATGCATGAGATGTACCGTGGAAGCCGTAACGACGGATGCCGTACTTCTCATAGTACTCGGTCGGGATTGCGTAGTAGTACGCCTTCTCCGGAAGGGTCATACCGAAGGTAGTATCAAATACAGCTACGTTTGGCTTGCCCGGAACGACCTTCTCGCATGCCTCGATACCCATGAGGTTTGCAGGGTTGTGCAGAGGGCCGAGATCGAAGCAGGAACGGATAACGTCCTTCACGTGCTCGTCTACGATGCAGGACTCTGTGATGTTTGGACCAGCATGGAGTACACGGTGTCCGATGGCACCGATCTCATCAACGGTCTTTACTACACCGTGCTCTGCATCGGTGAGTGCATCAAATACCAGCTTTACAGCGACGCTGTGATCCGGCATAGCGGACTCAATGACGAAATCCTCCTTGCCCGGTACCTTATGTGTGAGCTTACTGCCCTCGATGGCGATACGCTCGCAGAGACCCTTTGCAAGAACGGCCTCATTCTCCATATCGATGAGCTGATACTTGAGGGATGATGAACCACAGTTCAGTACAAGAATTTTCATGGGTATTACTCTCCTAAATGTTTATAATGATGATCTGCTGCAGTACCTGATACTCTACCAGGCACACGCAGCAGATAAAAGAAATCAAATCTTATCGATTACGCGTTCTGTGCCTGTACCGCAGTCATTGCTACGACGCCAACGATATCATCTGCAAAACAGCCACGGCTGAGGTCGTTCACCGGCATGCTGAGACCCTGAAGAACAGGACCGTAAGCACCCGCGTGAGCAAGTCTTTGAACGAGCTTGTAGCCGATGTTACCAGCCTCGAGGGACGGGAATACAAGGACGTTCGCATGGCCTGCAACCTTGCTACCCGGAGCCTTGAGCTCTGCTACAGAAGGAACGAGTGCGGCATCGAGCTGAAGCTCACCGTCGAGGGCGATCTCCGGATGCTGCTCGTTTGCGATCTTGACAGCCTCTGCAACCTTGGTTACATCATCATGCTTTGCAGAACCCTTGGAGGAGTAGGAAAGCATCGCAACCTTCGGCTCACGGCCGACGAAGGTCTGGAAGGACTGTGCGGAAAGGTACGCGATCTCCGCCAGCTTCTCGGAATCGAAATCGGTATTTACTGCGCAGTCAGCGAATACGAAGAGGCCGTTGCCGTCGATCTGCTCACCGAACTCACAGTTCGGAACCTCCATAAGGAAGAAACCGGAAACGGACTTGATGCCTGGCTTGGTCTTCAGAAGCTGAAGTGCCGGACGAATGGTGTTACCAGTGGAGTGGCATGCACCGGAAACGGCACCGTCTGCGTCACCGCACTTACACATAAGGCATGCATAGTACATGTAATCCTTCGTCATCTGCTCCTCAGCCTGCTCCGGGGTAAGGCCCTTCTTCGCACGAAGCTCGACGAACTTGTCGATGTACTTCTGACGGTTCGGATCTGTAAACGGATCAACGATGGTTGCACCAGTGAGGTCATAGCCTGCACCGTTCTTCTCGATCTCCTCCGGAGTACCGATGATCACGAGGTTCGCGATGCCCTCCTTTAAGATCTTCTCAGCAGCCTCGAATGTTCTCTTATCCATGGACTCTGGAAGAACGATGGTCTTCTTGTCTGCCTTTGCCTTCGCCTTGATTGTGTCAATAAATGCCATTTCAGATTTCTCCTCTCAATGCTATTTATACAATTTTACCAGTGGAAACCCACTGATTCATTCATGAAGGTACGCACGCGTGGTATGCGTGTATACAATTTGACATTGCTATTATACTCGATAAAAAGCGCTCTGCAATGCATGAGGAGCGCTTTTCGTGCACAAAATCACGGACATTCTGACAAGTTCATAACGAATCCGTCCTACGGCAGCGCCCTGTCGTCTCGAACGACTGCGTTTCAGTACTTCTCGAAACGGTCCAGGTCGACCACCATGATCGTCGCGCCGCCGATCTCGACCGGCATCGGCATCGTGGTGTAGGTGCCCATCGAGGTGCCGGAAACGTAAGGCATGTTCACCGTAATCTTCTGGCGCTTGCCGCACTGCTTCTTGATGAGCTCGATGCACTCGTCCACCATATCATCCTGGGTCGCGATCATCAGCGTCGAGTTGCCCTTCCGAAGGAAGCCACCCGTCGACGCCAGCTTCGTCACCTGGAAGTGATCCTTATTCAGTGCATCCATCACATCGTCTTCGTTATCGTTACGAACAATCGCATAAATCAGTTTCATACTGTACCTCTTTTCTGTCCTGCATAGCACGTATTTTGCCTTCTATTTTATCATAGCCGGGCGGCGTTTTCTACAAAACAAATGGGTTTCGTGGTGGATGAATGCACTGTTTTGACAGGGGCCGGCCCTCCGGCTCCCCCCTTTGCGTATATTATCCGATCACCATGAATCGTCTTGTAAACTCATTTTCCAAGTGTACATCACTGTCGTACGGGTGGTAGATCAGCCGGTACAGGTCGGCGGCGTAGAGGTCACTGCGGAACATGAGCTCGGCGTGGCCGGCGCGTATGCTCATAAGGAGGTCCTCCGGGCTTTCGATGGTCTGTCGGTGAAACGCGTCGAGGGTGCGCTGGTAGCGCGCCGGGGAGGTGACAGCAGTTGTGGCGATGGCTGAAAGCAGCTCCTTCGCCTCCTTCCGCACGCCGAGTACACGCACGTACGGCATCGTTTCAGCCTCTCCGAAGTAGGCACCGCGGAGGGCGGCGTGGTCCTTCCGCTGGAGGTCGAGGAGGATATGGAGCAGCGCCCTCGAAATACGGCTGTAGGTGTAGTTCCGTGACTTCACAGCGGCGATGCGTTCACGGAAACGCATCCGCTCACGTACCTGTTTTCGGAGCGCGTCGGCGATCTCACGCGAGACGTCGAGGTAATCGCAGAGCACAGAATTCGCTTCCGGCGCCACGCTGTCGAGGTAGCTGAGCTGCAGCAGACGGTAGCTCAGCATATCGCTCAGCATGTCGAGCGTCGCGTAGCCCTGGTGCGCCGCGCCACGGATGCCACGGAGTGGCGGGGCCGAAAGCTCCGCTGTCGTCGTCCTGCTGCCCTCTTCCACCTCCTGTGAAGTGACACGCTCCGGGGCCGATTCTTCTTTCGCAGCCACACACGACAGCTCATTCTGCAGGATCGCGTCGCGGATCGAGTGGGCGCTCGGCAGACTCAGCTTTCGGCGAATGCAGGCGACCTCGAAGCAGTCACCCTGCCGTTTCACTGCTTTGATATACTCGAGTCCGAGCACGTCGTTGGACTGGAGATCAAATGCGCTTCGGTTCTCGAGCATCATCTCGAAGGCCTCCTCGTCATCACCGCTGAGGACGAGCTTCATCGCTTCTGCCCGCGCCTTCGGATAACTCATGCCGGAGGCCACACCGTCGCGGACGACAGCATTGAACTTCGCATGGGCGGTGGAGCCGGTGGAAAGCTCGAGGGCGGCCATCTGCTGGAGCTTCGCGAGGTCAGCGGATTCGGAGCCGAACACGAGCTGGTCCACGAAGCCGAGGGAACGCAGAACCGCGACACCACCGGCCGCGAAATCCTCCGCGCTGGAGGTCGAGAACATGACCGGGATCTGCACGACGAGGTCAACGCCATGCAGGAGTGCGTCCCGGGCGCGCTCGTACTTGTCGAAGATCGCCGGCTCGCCGCGCTGCACGAAATCGCCGGACATCGCGGCGACGATGACATCCGCATGGTACTCGGCGCGGATCTGATTGATCATGTACTGATGTCCCGCATGGAAGGGATTGTATTCGGTGATGATACCGACGACTTTTTTTCCGTTGATCATTGTGTCCTCACAGCCAGGATCCGAACGCTCTACAGCACTTTGCTTCCGGCAGAAGGCGGTCTCGGCAGTCCTGGTCATCTTTCATAATGTCGATTCGTGTTGAATCATCTGCATGATTCAGATACAAGACAAATATATCAAAAAAAGCGCACGACGGAAATCTCACTTTCCATCATGCGCATGAAATCATGTTTCGTTTCGAACCGCTCAGATGCTCATAAACATGAGCCGCTGATCAGTGCCTTAGTTCTTAAAGCTGTGGATCGGTGCCGGGATGCGTCCCTTACGGTTCACGAAGCCGGAGCAATCGAATGTGTTGACCGCCATGACCGGTGCGTGTCCGAGGAGGCCGCCGAAATCGACGTGGTCGCCGACCTTCTTGCCGATGGCCGGGATGACACGAACCGCGGTGGTTTTCTGGTTGACCATGCCGAGGGCTGCCTCGTCCGCGATGATACCGGAGATCGTGGTCGCCGGCGTGTCGCCCGGGATGGCGATCATATCGAGACCGACAGAGCATACGCAGGTCATCGCCTCGAGCTTCTCGATGTTGAGGGCACCTGCCTCGACGGCATTGATCATACCCTGATCCTCGGAAACCGGGATGAACGCGCCGCTGAGTCCGCCGACGGAGCTGGACGCCATGATACCGCCCTTCTTCACCTGGTCGTTCAGCATCGCCAGTGCGGCGGTCGTGCCCGGTGCACCGGTACGCTCGAGTCCCATCGCCTCCAGGATGTCCGAAACCGAATCACCGATGGCTGGCGTCGGTGCGAGGGAGAGGTCAATGATGCCGAACGGAACACCGAGCTTACGGCTCGCCTCCTTCGCCACCAGCTGGCCTACGCGGGTGATCTTAAACGCGGTCTTCTTGATGAGCTCGGACAACTCCTCGAAGTCAAGGCCCTCCGCGTGCTGCAGTGCATCACGTACGACGCCCGGTCCAGAAACACCGACGTTCAGGATACAGTCTGCCTCGGAAACGCCATGGAAGGCGCCGGCCATGAACGGGTTGTCATCCGGTGCGTTACAGAAAACGACAAGTTTCGAGCAGGCGCTCGAGTCGGTGTCGGCGGTACGCTCGGCCGCCTCACGGATCATCTCACCCATAAGACGAACGGCGTCCATATTGATACCGGTCTTCGTGGAGCCGAGGTTGACGCTGGAGCAGACGATGTCGGTCTCGGCGAGCGCCTGTGGGATCGCACGCATCAGCATCTCATCCGCCGGGGTCATGCCCTTCTGGCAGATGGCAGAGAAACCGCCGAGGAAATTGACCCCGACTGCCTTCGCTGCCTTGTCAAGGGTATGGGCGACCTTCACGAAATCCGCAGAGGACTTGCAGGCACTGCCGGCCGCGATCGCAATCGGCGTGACGGAGATACGCTTGTTGACGATCGGCACACTGTACTCGCGGCTGATCTCCTCTCCTGTCTTCACAAGGTCACGCGCATAGCGGGTGATTTTCTTATAGATGTTGTCACAGAAGGTGTCGACATCACCAGCTGCACAGTCGAGAAGACTGATTCCCATGGTGATCGTACGGACATCGAGGTTATTATGTTCGATCATATTGTTGGTCTCCGCGACCTCCAGGACATTGACCGCATCAAAAGAGCTTGCCATTCTGATTCTCCTTTTCGTTTATGATAAAGTCTCGTGCGCTTCGCTGGCTGCCTTGGGCCTGAGATGGACCCTGCGGCAGTTCCTTCGGAACGCAATCACAGATTGCGCCATTTACGGTCGATGTTTGTCGAAACAAACATCTCCCTCAAATTCTATGCATCATCGTGAAGATCTCTTCGAGCTGCATCTTGATATCGACGCCGATCTGATCCTTACCATACTGTGCGATCTCGGCAGCGACGGTGTCGAAGCTCTCCGTAGAGTTCGACACATCCACGATCATCATCATGTTAAAGAATCCGCCGGTGATGGTCTGTGAGATATCGAGGATGTTGATGTTCTTCTCGGAAAGGAAGGTACAAACCTTCGCAATGATGCCGACGGTGTCCTTACCAACTACGGTGATAATCGCTTTTTTCATAGAGCCTCCTCTTATGCCTGCTGCCGGGTGCCAGCGCCGCCTCGGTTTCTGCATACATACTACATTTACATGTTTATATGCGGGATAAAATCCCCGTATATGTATAGAACATGTCTGTTCCATGCTTTCTTAATATCTAAGCATTTAAAAAAGTAAAACGCAACCTGTTTTCCGCTTCGTCTATGAAAAAAACCATGCGTAAATCGCGCTTCTCATGTCCATAAATGCTAAAAAGGACAGGGTGACCCTGTCCTCGATAGCCCGTACTTATGGCGGTCATTCTATGATTTTATATTAGTGTAAGCTGCAGTTTTACCAGTTTATGGGGTCTGACCCCATTACGAAATTCTTAAGATGGCCGGGGTCTACAGTTCGATGATGTCCGAGATGCGGTCGCGCTGCGCGACGCTGATGTCGAAATCGCCGGCGCGGTAGTCGGAGTCTGATCCGTCGATCTCCTGCTGTACGGTTTTCAGCGCGAGCTCCGGGAGGTTGTTCTCCTTACTGAGATGCCCGAGAAAGACATGCTTCACATGCGGATTCAGGATGCGGTCGATGAGATGCCCGGAGCTTTCGTTACTGAGGTGGCCATGGTCACTCAGGATCCGGCGCTTCAGGGACATCGGATACGGGCCCGTGCTCAGCATGCGGACATCGTGGTTCGCTTCGACCACCATCGCGTCGAGATTTTCAAGATGCGATACGATGTAATCGTCGTAGTGCCCCATGTCGGTGGCGATGGCGACACGCTTCTCGCCCGCCTCGATACGGTAGCCGACCGGATCCGCTGCGTCATGATCGATGGAAAACGGGATTACGCTAAGGTCGCCGACGGTGGTCACAGCATCCGGAAGGATCGGCTGCAGCAGATCCGTCGCGAAATCACCGAGCGTACGATTCAGCATCACCTCACGAAGCGTGCCCAGCGTGCCGTAGATCGGAATCTGGTATTTACGGGATATCGTACCGACGGCACGGATATGATCGATGTGTTCATGCGTGAGGAAAATCGCCTGCACATCCGAAAGCTCGAGGTCCAGCGCGTGGAGTCCCTGATTGACAGCCTTCATCGTCACCCCCACATCCACCAGCACATGCGTATGGTCCGTGCCGATGTAGCTGCTGTTCCCGCTGGAGCCACTGGCGATACTCGTAAATCTCATAAAACTGCTTTCATCCTTCCTTTTATAGCAATCCAGTCAAGTAAACACGGAGGACCAGCAACGGAGACACAGTACTGCGAGGCTTACACCTGGAGTGTTCTATCCTTCATGTTTTGAAATCGAATCCGGACATGGTGGGCGCGGCCCACTCAATGCACAGTACAGAACCCGGTGAAATGTCCGTGGCCGCTATGACAGTCTCTATCTATCTGCCACGGACATTTCGCCGGAACCTGTTCTTTTCATTCGCAAGCCTTGCGCCCGCCATGCCCCGGATTCGCTGCTACGTTTCATATTACCCTTCGTGTAAATGTTCCCGGATCGTCGTTTCTGTCTCTTCGCGGCTTCCTGAGTTATCAATCACGAAATCTGCCATCGCAGCGTACTCGTCGTCCGGAATCTGGGCGTGGATCATCGCGCGGGCCTTCTCCTCAGAGTAGCCACGGGTTTCCATGAGGCGGGCGATGCGCACAGCCTCCTCGGTATAGACAAACCATACCTCGTCGCAGAGCTCCACGAAATGGGCGATCGGAAGCGCTGTTTCGACGACGATGTCCGCCCCACTCTTCCGCGCCGCGCGCACCTGCGCATCGACGTATTTCCAGACTGCCGGGTGGACGATGCTGTCGACCTGTGACCGCAGCTTCTGTTTTCCGACACCGTAGATTCTCGACGCGAAAACCGGCAGATCGACACTGCCGTCGGCCCGCTCGATATCCGCACCGAGCAGCGCCTTAAGTGCCTCAAACACCGGATCTCCATGGACATAAAACGACTTCGCAATGTCGTCCGTCCGGTACGCTGTAAACTGATACTCCTGCGTGAGAACGTCCAGCACACTGGATTTCCCCGCACCGACGCCTCCGATCACTCCGATCACCATTGATTTCCTTTCAGTTTATGGGGTCTGACCCCATAAACTTTAACTTTAGATTTTATTTATAAAAATTTAATGGGGTCAGACCCCATAAACTTTAACTTTAGATTTTGTTTATAAAAATTTAATGGGGTCAGACCCCAGCATCTGCTTTCCCTGCCATCGTCTTCCAGTCCGTCCACGAAAGGGCGGCCTCCGCCCAGTCCTTCGCTTGCTTCTCCTCGTTCAGCCAGGCGAGGCCCTCCATGACGCCGTCCTCCGAGAAGACAAACTCACGGAAGGTCTTGTACTCATCCGGCGTGAAGTCGAAGCTGTACGGCTCCGGCCAGACCCAGACGCCGAGCGTGTAGCGATCCTTCGTCGGGTTCATGATCGTCTCACCGGTCTTTTTATCAATCGGATATGCCGCCTCCCCCGCCTCGATCTTCTGAAGCAGCTCCGTATCCGGCTCCGTATACGTCACCTTACTCATACGGAAGCGCATTCCCTCTGAGGAGCCGGCAAAGGGCTCCATCTTCAGGAATCCGATGTGCATGATATCGTTCGATTGGATTTCTTTCATTTTTCTATCCATTCCTTTCACCTCGCCCAGGCACAAAACAGTAACAATTCAGCTAGCTAAATCTGACAAAGATTGATGGTACTATCCAATAACCGCTTGATTTCGAAATCATGGATACTTTCAACATCGTTTATCATTTTTATGCGCAGAGCTAAACTATCCACGATTTTGAAATAAGGCACTTATTGGATACTTTTCCGCGAAATCAGGCATACGCATATATGCGTACTATCCAATCTACCTCATTTTTTCAAATAGTAGATATGGATTTCGAACTTCATAGAAACATTTCTTTAAGCAGATATCCAATAACGCTTCATTTTTTTAATACTGGATACTCGAGCCCGAATTCTCCTTATGAAATAAGGCTTTTCATATCCAGTATTTTTGAAATCACCTAAGAGTGGATACTTTACAATCGATTTCGATTATTTCGGTCCAAAAATATATCCAGTTTTTTCAAAATCAAACCATATTAGATAGTGATGTAATATGACAGTAAGGGTCGGCAGCCCCTCCGGGCATCTTAGCGGTACTGTTATCTTCCAATGGAAGCCCTTGCTCACCCCTTCGGTGTTTGCTGAAGCAAACACCTCAGTGTGCGGCATCCCAGTTTTCGCCCACATTCGCGTCGGCGACGAGCTCGACGGCGAGGTCGACGGCGTGCTGCATCTTATCGACAAGGAGGGCCTTCACGGCCTCCTGCTCGGCAACGGGCGCTTCGATCAGAAGCTCATCGTGCACCTGCAGCACGATGCGGGATGCATAACCGCCCGCACGGAGGGCACAGTTCACCTCGTTCATCGCTTTCTTCATGATGTCGGCGGCACTGCCCTGGATCGGGGAGTTCATCGCGACACGCTCACTGAAGCTGCGGCGCGCGAAGTTCGAGGCATTGATGTCCGGCACCGGCCGACGACGCCCGAAGATCGTCTTCACATAGCCGTGCTCATGCGCGAACGCCACCTCGCCATCGAGGTACTTCTTGACATCCGGATACGCCGCGAAGTACCGCTCGATGTACTCCTTCGCCTCACTCCGACTGATGCTGAGACCCTCACTGAGACCGAAGGCCGAGATACCGTAGACGATACCAAAGTTGACCGCCTTCGCGTTCCGACGAAGCTCCGGCGTCACCTCCTCGAGCGGCACATGGAAGACCTGCGAGGCCGTCACGGCATGAATATCGCTCGCATCCTTATACGCTGCGATCAGCTTCGCATCACCCGAGAGCGATGCGAGGATACGGAGCTCGACCTGAGAATAGTCGGCGTCGATGAAGACGCAGCCCGGCTTCGGCACGAAAACGGTGCGGAAGCGTCGACCAAGCTCCGTACGCACCGGGATGTTCTGCAAGTTCGGATTCGTCGACGAGATACGGCCCGTCGCCGTCACCATCTGATTGAACTCTCCATGGATGCGGCCATCCGCCTGAATAAAGTTCAGAAGTCCCTCCGCATAGGTCGAGTTCAGCTTCGTAAGCGTACGGTAATTCAGGATATCCGCCACGATCTCGTGGTCCTCGGCGAGCTTCTCGAGCACATCCGCCGCGGTCGAATACCCGGACTTCGTCTTCTTGCCGCCCTTCATGCCGAGCTTCACGAATAGAATCTCCCCGAGCTGCTTCGGCGAGTTGATGTTGAACTCCTCCCCCGCCTCTTCGTAGATGCGCGCCTGCAGCTCTTCGATGCCGGCCCGAAGCTCGACGCCATAGTCGACGAGCGCCTGCTTATCAACCAGGATACCGGCCCGCTGCATGTCATACAGTGTATACACGAGCGGCATCTCGATCTCCTCATAGAGTGTCCGCTCCTCGAGCTCCTCCAGCTTCGCGAAAATCTTCTTCGCACTGCGAAGCGCCACGATCGCGCTGTACGCCGCCATGGTGCACGCCACCGGATCCGCCGAGCTGCCGTCAGCGTCCGTGTTGAAGCCCGCCACCTGCGCACCGTCGCCTGCATTGGCCGCGTCGTCCGTAAACGGATTCGGACAATGCGGTCGATCCTTCAGATCGTCACGGAGTTCCTTTTCTGACGGCAGTGTGAGGCCCATGAAATCGCGGGCGAGGTCCTCGTAGCTGTAGCTGTCCTTCAGCGGATTGATGACGTACGCCGCGAGCGCGAGGTCATAGACCGGGCTCTCCGGCGCGAAGGCACAGTGGTAGAGCGCCTGCTTCAGGTTCATGGTGTAGAGCTCGACGCCCTTTTTCTGTGCCAGCGCCTGCAGCTCCGTCTGCCAGTCGAAGCCGTAGAAATGGTAGCTGCGGTCACCGGCCAGCGCGAAGTAAAGGTCTTCCCCGGCGATGGCGAAGCCGGCCTGACCCTCACTCGCCGCGTCCCGGAAGGCAATGCGCGCCAGGTACGGGTCGTCGACCTCCTTGAGGCCCGACAGATCCAGCTGCTGCTCCGCCGCGAGGTCGAGGCTCGACACATCGAAGCGCTTCAGGAGCGACTTCAGCTCCAGCCGCTTCACAAACTCGAAGGAGTCTGCATTGAACATGTTCTCGACGCGGGCGTCATCATAATCGAAGTCGATCGGGGCGTCAATGCAGATGGTCGCGAGGGTCTTCGACAACGCGGCGCTCTCCCACTCATCGATCAGCATCTGCGCGGCCTTCGGCTTCCGCGGGACCTTGAACTCCGGGTCGCCCGCCAGCGCCGCTGCATGCGCCGCCTCGATGGTGTGATACTTCGTGATGATCCACTCCGCAGACTTCGGACCGAGGCCCGGCACACCCGGGATGTTATCGGAGGTGTCACCCATCAGGGCCTTCAGGTCGATGAACTCGAGCGGCGTCACGTTCCACTCCTTCATCACATCGTCCGGATAGTAGTTGTAGACCGTCGTCACGCCCTTCGCCGTCTTCGGAAGACAGATCTTGATCTTCTCATCCGCAAGCTGCAGGAGGTCACGGTCACCAGAGACGATCGTCACCTCCACGCCCTCCTTCTGGCAGCGCTTTGCGATGGTACCGAGAAGGTCATCCGCCTCATAGCCGCCCTTCATGAGGAGCGGAATGTGCATCGACCGAAGCACCTCCTGCATCAGCGGAATCTGCTCGTGCAGCTCCGGCGGCATCGGCTTCCGCGTCCCCTTATAGTCAGCAAACATCTTATGGCGGAAGGTCGGCTCGTGCACATCGAAGGCCACCGCCAGATGATCCGCCTGCTCCTGATCCAGCACCTTCAGAAGGATATTCAGGAAACCATAGACCGCATTTGTATGCAGCCCCTGCGAATTCGTCAGCTCCGGGATCCCGTAAAACGCCCGGGACATGATGCTGTGTCCATCGATCAGTAAAATCTTATCCGTCAACTCTCTTCCTCCTCTAACGATTGAAACCATATATGATCAGAACCTGATGCGTTCAAAAGCAGATTGCATTGAAAACAGCTGTCCTGAACATCTGAAGCGATCAGAACCGGACGCCGCCATAGGCAGCTGTCCTGAACATCCGTGACTGCCGATATCAGACAGTCACGAAACCACTGGCTACAGAAACCAGATCCTAAGCTGCAGAAGCAGCGTCACCAGCACCGCCCAGAACACGACCGAATCCGCCGCCATCCGGATGATCCGGATCGCGTGGATACGAAACAGATAAAAGCGCGTATCCATCAGCTGCCGCCGGAAGGACCCGTCGATGTTCAGATTCGAATCATCCACCGCATCCAGCTTCTGCACACCACTGTAGACCATATGCGTGATCCGCAGCTCCTCCATGCACTCATCGCACTCCGAAATATGCTCCATAAACTCCTGCAGCTTCTCATCCGACAGCTTGTTATTCAGATAATCGTAAATGCACTTCCGTGCTTCCAGACAGGTCATAATCGACTTGAAAACCTCGCAATTATATGCTAAATTCTGTATGTTGTCCTCGCGTAACACAGGACTCGCCGTCATGGCGGAATGGCAGACGCGTCAGACTCAAAATCTGATAATGGTAACATTGTGTGGGTTCAAGTCCCACTGGCGGCATCGAGCTCGGACCTATGGTCCGAGCTCGATGTTATTTAAGCCATCCCATTAAAAGTATCCTTAGTTTAGAATATCCCCATCGATTAATCAAGAAGAGCATTTGAGCCATACGTATGCAAATTCCTGAGGACAGCCACCGGAAGCCATACGAAGAGGTCGTGAAGAATCAAAATTGTCCCCCTTAGAACCAGTTGGAGTAATTTTCCTTAGCACTCTCTGCAACACTGAGTTTTCATAAAGAAAACTCAGTCGTTTGCAGAGAGCCTACTGGTTCTTAGGGGGACAATTTTAGAGTCTTCCGAGCTCGTAGTACTGTGCTTCCGGGGGTTGCCCTCCGGACACCGCAACCAGGCTGCTATTTACTTCGTACCGAAGATACGGTCGCCGGCATCGCCCAGACCCGGGCAGATGTATGCGTTCTCGTTCAGGCAGCGATCGAGGTTTCCGACGTAGATCTGTACATCCGGATGTGCCTCAGCGAGACGCTTCACGCCTTCCGGTGCCGCGATGATGCAGATGAACTTGATCTTTCTTCCGCCGTGCTTCTTGATCTGGTCGATGGCATCGACCGCAGAGCCACCGGTCGCCAGCATCGGATCACAGACGACGATCTGACGCTCCTCGATCGGGTTCGGCAGCTTGCAGAAGTACTCGACCGGCTGATGCGTGGTCTCATCACGATACATGCCGATGTGGCCGATCTTTGCGCTCGGAACGAGTGCGGTCAGGCCGGATACCATGCCGAGGCCGGCACGAAGGATCGGCACGATAGCGAGCTTACGACCAGCGAGCATCTCGACCTCAGCGGTCTCGATCGGTGTGTCGAGCTCGACCTTCTTCGTCGGCAGATCTGACAGTGCCTCGAAGCCCATCAGCATCGCGATCTCCTCAACGAGCTGACGGAACTCGTTGGTTCCGGTGTGCTTATCACGCAGAAGTGAAATCTTATGCGTAAGCAGCGGGTGGTTCATGATGTGTACATTTGCTCCGAAATTATGTTCCATAGTAAACTCCTTTGATATATGTTCCGGCCGCAGCCGGTAGAAAACGAATCAGGTCAGCATTCAGGCAGAGGTCCCTGGCGACGCTGTGATCGCATCAGTGCTTCGCGACGATCTCCACCTCGCCCTTCGACTTGTAGATGCTGTCTGCATCCACGCAGCCGCGCACCGAGCTCAGCGGATAGACGTTCGTGTTGCGTCCGATCACCGTGCCCGGATTCAGGATAGAGCCGCAGCCCACCTCGACATGGTCGCTCAGCATCGCGCCGAACTTCTTGAGTCCGGTCTCGATGTCACCGTCCTCGGTGTGTACCACGACGAGCTTCTTGTCCGACTTCACGTTCGAGGTCAGGGACGCCGCACCCATGTGGGACTTGTAGCCGAGGATCGAATCCCCGACATAATTATAGTGCGGAACCTGCACGTTGTCGAAGATCACGACATTTTTCAGCTCGCAGCTGTTGCCGATCACGCAGTGCTTTCCGACCATAATGTTGCCACGGAGGAATGCACACTGGCGCACCTCGGTCTCCGGCCCGATGATGATATACTCCGCGAGGTACGCGGACTCAAATACCGTCGCACTCTTATGGATCCAGACATGCGGCTTCACCTCCGTGTACTCGTCCTTCGGAAGCGTCGGACCGTACGCCGCGATGAAATCGTGGATCTTCGGAAGCGCCTCCCACGGATAGGTGAGTCCCTCGAAGATCGCCCTCGCCTCCGTATACTGAAGGTCATACATCGCCGCAATCGTTACATCTTGTTTTTTCATAATTCTCTTCTTTCCAGAGAGCTCAAGCTGCCTCATCCCGTGAGGCTTCGGGCTTTCTAAACTAGTATCATCTGGTGTCGGAAACCTTCATGTGGAAGTCTCCATCTATCTGATCCGCTTCTCAGATACGTCCATCAGAGCGCCCGGATCTTTTCCGTCCGACTTCGAACGAAGTCCTCGAGCTTCTCCATGTACTCGGCCTCGGTGATCGTGCCGTCCGCCACCTCCGACAGCCCCATCTCCCAGGAGGCGGTCAGCTTCGGATTCAGCAGATGCGGCACCGAAATCTTCACATAATACGCGATGTACTCGCCGAGCTTCGTCGGTGACAGCACCTGCGTCTTCTTCTGCAGCGCGATGTACTTATTGTCCACGAGCTTCGTGAGGATACCTGCACGCGTCGCACTGGTGCCGATGCCCGCGCCCTTGATCTGCGCCCGCAGCTCCTCGTCCTCGATGAGGTTGCCGGCGTTTTCCATCGCGAGGATCATCGATCCGGAGGTGTAGCGCTTCGGCGGTGCCGTCTCGCCCTCCTTCACGCGCAGCGTCTCGAGCTGCAGCTTCTGCCCCTTCCGGAGCTTCAGCAGTGCCTCACTCAGGCTTCGGTTGTCGCCCTCCTCTTCGCTCTCTCCACCGTTTTCCAGGCCAATGCTTCCGTCCGCTCGCGTCGTCGCGACGCCGTCCGGTCCCGTGGCCGAAGAAGCCATGGTCGAGGCATCCGACGTGGTGCCTCCTGCATTGGCCGTGTGACTGGTCGAGGCCGCCGTCGCCATGGTAGAAGCTATCGACGATCCGGCGCCTGCATTGGCCGGATCCGCTGTCGAGGACGCACCGCCAAGGGCCGCGCTCCGACGCAGGTCAGCAACCTTCCGATAGCCCTCGTCCTTCAGGGCACGGGAGCTCACGCTGAAGGTCTCGCCCTGGCAGTCGATCATCAGCGCGATGCGCTCGTAGATCGCCGGCGGGAAGAAAATCGAGAGGAAGCGACGGCAGATGAGCTCGTACACCTTCTTCGAAAGCGGCTTCAGCGACTGGTACTCGCGCTGGCCCTGACCGGTCGGGATGATCGCGTAGTGGTCGGCGATCTTCTTGTCGTCGACGTAGCGGGTCTTCGCGATTCTTCGGAAGCTGCCGGACGACAGGATCTCCTGCGCCTGCGGGGCCACCGGTGCGTAGCTCTCGATGCCGCGGATGTTCTTCTCGATCTCCTTCGAAACGGCGGTCGAGAGCACACGCGCATCGGTACGCGGGTAGGTGGTCAGCTTCTTCTCGTAGAGCTCCTGCGCGATGGCGAGGGTCTCATCCGGGCTGATCTTAAACATCTTCGCGCAGTCGTTCTGCAGCTCCGCGAGGTTGTAGAGCAGCGGCGGATTCTTCGTCTCCTTCTTCTTCGTGACAGCCGTCACCGTCGCTTCACACGGAAACGGCATGAAGCTCTTCATGAATTCGGCGGCGCGCTCCGGCCTCAGGAAGCCCTTGCCGTCGTAGATGTCCGTCGGGCTGTAGCGTGACGACTGCTCCGACGGCTTCCAGTCCGCACTCAGCTTCGCGCCTTCCCCGAGATCGAAATCGCCGAGGATGCGGTAGAAGGTCGTCTTCTGGAAGGCCCGGATCTCCTGCTCCCGCTTGACGATCATGCCGAGGACGCAGGTCATGACGCGGCCGACGGCCACGGTCATCTTCTCCTCCGGCTTCATGCCGAGCTGCTGCTTGATCCGGTAGCGGTACTTGAGCGACAGCGCGCGGCTGAAGTTGATGCCTATGAGGTAGTCTTCCTTCGCCCGGCTGAAGGCCGCCGCCGACAGGTGGTCATACTCGCTGTCGAGCTTCGCCTCGCGGATGCCGCGGAGGATCTCCTCGTTCGTCTGGGAATCGATCCAGACACGGCGACGCTCCTTCTCCTTCGGCACCTCTGCCATCCTGTCGACGAGCCGGTAGATGTACTCTCCCTCGCGGGCACTATCGGTGCAGATGTAGATGGTTTCGACATCCGGACGGTTCAGCTGCTTCGCAACGACCGCGAACTGCTTTGCCGTGCTCTTACTGACCTCGTATTTCCACTCATCCGCCTTTGGGATGAACGGGAGCGTGTCAAAGCTCCACTTCTGGTACTTCTCGTCATACGCTGCCGGGTAGCTGAGCTGTACGAGGTGACCCACGCACCAGGTCACCACATAATCTTCATTTTCCAGGAAGCCGTCGCCGCGCCGGACATTCTTCATCCCGAGCGCCTGTGCAAACTGCTGCGCCACCGACGGCTTCTCTGCGATAAATAATTTCTTCAATTCGCCTCCCACTGATCCATGTACGAGCGCCGGCTTCATGTGAAGCCGCTTCAGCGAATGCGCGCCGCGCACCGCCTGTGGATGTTCTGTGGGTGCTTCGAAAAGAAGTACTTCTGTTTACTGAAGCTCCCACTTGTAGATCGTCGTTGTGTCGTATTCCTCGCCGGCCTTCACGATGCTGGTCGGCCACTCTGGCTTATGCAGGCAGTCCGGATAGTGCTGGGTCTCGAAGCAGTACGCATGGCGTGGTCCGAAGTGCGCCCCGTTTTTGCCCTCGAAATCACTGCCCATGAAGTTCGCGGTATAGAACTGCAAGCCCTCGAGATCGGTATAGATGGACATCCGGATGCCGGACTCCTCCGCATACGCAGAGGCGACGAGACGTACGTCCCCGTCATAGTCATTGAGCACCCAGTTATGATCGAAGCCGTGCGCAAACTTCAGCTGATCGAAGTCCGCATCGATATCGCGTGCGATCACCTTCTCGGTGGTGAAGTCCATCGGGGTGCCGGCCACCGGCTCGATACGACCGTACGGGATCGAAATCTCGCTGGCCGGTGTATAGCTGTCTGCATGAATCCAGACACGCTGATTCATCGCGTCACCACTGTCATAGCCGTTCAGGTTGAAGTACGCGTGGTTCGTCATATTGAAGACGGAGTCCTGGTCGGCGGTCGCCTGATAGTGGATCTCGAGCGCGTCGTCCTCGGTCAGGGTGTAGGTCACGGCCACCTCGGCAGCGCCAGGGAAGCCCTGATCACCGTCCGGGGAATGCAGAGAGAAGATCACGTAGCTGCCGAGGCCGGCGTCTGCATAGTCTGCCTCCCAGATGCGCGTACGCCAGTAATCCGGGCCGGAATGAAGATTGTTGGCACCGTTGTCATTGACAGCGAGCGCATAATGCTTTCCATTCAGATCGAAGCCTGCCTGACCGATACGGTTCGCGTTTCGGCCGACCGGCTCACCCATGTGACCCGGATTCTCGAGCAGAAGCTCCGCCTGATCGACACCGAGCACGACATCCCGCATCTTTCCGTCCTTGTCGCGCACCAGCATCGTCAGCCAGATGGCACCGAGGTTCGTAAAGCTCGCCTCCGTACCATGCTGATTCGTAATCGTATATCGCTTCACCTCGCGGCCATCCTTCAGTGTTCCAAGCACTGATTCTCTCACTGACATCGCATGTCCCTCCCATCGAAGATTCAATACCGAAAATGCAAGGGCAGCTTTTCATCGACACTCACGCAACTCTCCCATCCCCTTCTGCAGGGTCTGGGAATAGCAAGCGCGTCATCGGCACCGCCCATAAACTGCAAGTATTATACTCTATTTTCAGGCTCGTTTCTACCAGAGAAAAGAGACTCATAGCTGTCTGAAAATTGGGGCAGCTAAAATCTCCGGTGTCCTTGGCAATGGGTACCATTCAAACCATAAAAAAACCGGAGTGAATCGTCACTCCGGTTTAAAAAAGATCAGTAACCATCAAAATTTGATGATCCGCTTATTTCTTTGTGATATAGCCCTTCTTTGCGAGGTACTCGGCAGCTTCTACACCGCCGCCGGCAGCGCCACGGAGGGTGTTGTGGCTGAGACCGACGAACTTCCAGTCATAAATGGAGTCCTCACGGAGACGGCCGATCGAGATGCCCATGCCGTTCTCGTAGTTCACGTCGAGGGAAACCTGTGGACGATCGTCCTCCTCGAGGTACTGGATAAACTGCTTCGGTGCAGACGGCAGCTCGAGCTCCTGTGGCTCACCGCGGTAGCTGCGGAGTGCCTCGACGAGCTCTTCCTTCGTCGGCTTCTTATGGAACTTGACGAAAACCGTCGCGGTGTGACCGTTCAGAATCGGTACACGGATGCACTGTGCAGAGATCTTCAGACCTTCGATAAGATCGATGTGATCTCCCGCGAGGCTGCCGAGTACGCGGAGCGGCTCCTTCTCGGACTTCTCTTCCTCACCACCGATGTACGGGATGATGTTGTGCTCCATCTCCGGCCAAGACTCGAAGTTCTTGCCGGCACCGGAAATCGCCTGGTAGGTGGAAACGATCACCTCATACGGCTCGAACTGCATCCATGCAGCGAGGGCTGGTGTGTAGGACTGGATCGAGCAGTTCGGCTTTACAGCGATGAAGCCACGTGTGGTGCCGAGACGCTTCTTCTGTGCCTCGATGAGCTGATAGTGATCCGGGTTGATCTCCGGAACGACCATCGGAACATCGGTCGTCCAGCGGTGTGCAGAGTTGTTCGAAACGACCGGGGTCTCCGTCTTCGCATACGCTTCCTCGATGGCCTTGATCTCGTCCTTCTTCATATCCACTGCGGAAAATACGAAGTCGACATCCTTTGCAACCTCTTCTACCTTTGAAACGTCCAGGACGATCATGTCCTTTACTTCCTCCGGAATCGGAATATCCAGCTTCCACTTACCTTCTACAGCCTCTGCATAGGTCTTACCCGCAGATCTCGGGGACGCTGCAAGCGTCGTCAGCTCGAACCATGGATGGTTTACAAGCAATGTGATAAAACGCTGGCCAACCATTCCAGTCGCACCAAGAACACCAACCTTTAACTTTTCCATTTCAGTCTCCTCGTCAACTTCTATCCGTATTTTTACTCTCAGATGCATACATCCTGCAGGATTTCGACATACAGCTGTTTCTTCACCCCGCAGGCACGTATATGTTTCCGTATTGTATTACTTTTAACTGTCAGTGGCAATATAACATTTTCGAATAGCAGCCTTTCGCCGCCCGGACAACTACTGTCAAAACGTAATTATGTCCAGGCATGGCTCGGCTGCCATCCGTCGAGTTTCGCCCGAACAGCAACAGGTGACATCCCCGTAATCAGTGCTTCGTGCCTTTTCCGGCGCGGCCGGCGAGCTTCAGGCGGTTTAAGCTGAGCGGCTTCTTCCGGTACGTGATCTCCACCGGCTCGGTGCCGAGGAGGTAGAAGTGCTCGAGGGTGTCGCACTTGCCGAGTCGGATGCCGATGACACCCTTGCTGTTCTTCTTCTGGAGCGGGATATCGCTCAGGGAGCAGCGGAGGAAGTAGCCGTCATGTGTCTCGAAGACGATGTCGGTTTCGTAAGCCATCTCCCGAATCTCGATCAGTCGATCGCCCTCGCCCAGCTTCGTTGCGGCGACGAGCTTGTTCGCAGTCTCGAATTCCGAGGTCTCGACGAGCTTCACCATCGCGTCTCTCGTCGCGAAGATCAGGGTCTTCCCGGCCAGGGCGGACTTCACATTGGCATAGATGATCTCCTCCTGGTTCGCGTTGTACTTACTGATGTTGTCGATCGGTACGCCCTTGTCCTTGAACTTTCCGAGCGGCACATCCTGGCACTTGATCTGGTGCATATTGCCCTTATCAGTGAACAGCAGCACGCGGTCCGTGTTCTTGCACTTCAGCACGAAACGGTTGTCCGACTCGACGGCCTCCTGGTTCCGCTGGTAGGTTGCCTCATCCATGAGCTTGCAGTAGCCGAACTTGTCCTGGATGTAGTAGCAGCTGATCTCCTGCACCTCGTTCTCGTTGAAGACGGCTTCCTTACCATCCTCGAGCACGGTGCGACGCGGCACGGCATACGCGGCTCGGATCATCATGAGGTCCTCGGACAGCACCTCGTTCATGCGCTCGCGACTGCCGAGGATCCCGCGGTACTCCTTGATGTTTCGGAGCGTCTCGGCATGCTGCTTCTTCAGCTCGATCAGCTCGAGACCGATGAGCTTGCTGAGACGCATATCGAGGATCGCCTGTGCCTGCCGCTCCGTGAAGTGGAAGGTCTCGATCGTCGACATGAACTCGCGGTCCCGCTCACGGAACTTGATGCCCGCGATCTCACCGCTCATAAGTGCCTGCTTCGCATCGGCCTGGTTCTTCGAGTTCCGGAGGAGGGCAATGATGGCGTCGATCAGGTCGACGGCCTTGATGAGACCATCCTGGATCTCTTTACGTGTGAGCTCCTTCTCGAGCAGGTTCTGGTACTTGTTCGTGAGGATCTCGTACTGGAACTTGAGATAGGCCTTCAGGATGCCCCGGAGCGTCATGGTCTCCGGCCGACCCTCGTGTATGGCCAGCATGTTCACGCCGAAGGTATCCTCGAGTCTCGTTTTCTTATACAGTATATTCTGGATGCGCTCGATGTCCGCACCAGCCTTCAGCTCGAGTACGATACGGATGCCGTTTTTGTCGGACTGGTTCGAGATATCGACGATCTCCGGGAGGATCTTATCCTCGACGAGCTGGGCGACATCCTGCATGAACTTCATGATGCCCTGACCGATCATCGTATACGGAATCTCGGTCACGACGAGCTTATCGCGGTCGGAACGCCCCTCCTTCTTCTCAAACTGCAGCTTGCCGCGGAGCTTGAGGCGGCCCGTACCACTGCGGTAAATGTCGACGAGCTCGGACTTGTTGGCGATGATGCCGCCGGTCGGAAAATCCGGTCCCTTCAGGTACTGCATCATGTCCGCGGTCTCCATCGCCGGGTTGCGCAGGTACGCGAGGATGAGGTCGATGATCTCACCGAGATTGTGGCTCGGGGTGGAAGTCGTCATGCCGACCGCGATGCCCTCGGAACCGTTCAGCAGGAAGTACGGGATACGTGCCGGCAGCACCACCGGCTCCCGCAATGTCTCATCGTAGTTCGGCTGAAACGGCACCATCGTATCGAGGTCCGCCAGCATGCAGTCATCCGTGAACTTCTCGAGCTTCGCCTCGGTGTATCGCGGTGCGGCTGCAGAGTCACCCTCGATCGAACCGAAGTTACCCTGGCCATGCACCACCGGCTGCATACGCTTGAAGTCCTGCGCCATGACGACCAGGGTGTCGTAGATCGAGGAATCACCGTGCGGATGGTACTTACCCATCGTATCACCACAGATACGCGCCGACTTGTAGGTCGGGCGGTCATGGTTTGCATGCAGCTCGTTCATATCATAGAGCACGCGCCGCTGTACCGGCTTCAGTCCGTCACGGATGTCCGGCACCGCACGCGAAGTGATGACAGACATCGAGTAATCGAGGTAGGATTTCTGCATCTCCTCGGAAAATTCAGTTGTTAAAATCTGTTCAGCCATAATATTCCCTTTATTTTTTATAAGGAGACAATGCCATTTGATGCGCCTACGGCGCGGGCATTGTCGTTTGATTTTGCCGCAATGGCGGCAAAACGGCCTCGCCGCCCGGGGGCATCACATGGAGTGTAGGAGTTTGTATAAGACAAACTCCGAAACGATATCCCACAGAGCTGTGCTCTGTGCCCGCAGGGCTAAACTCGGGCCTCCAAAGCCCGAGTTTAGGGCAGTCCCGTCCCTTCGGGCCACCCGATGTGATTACGAATCAATAACTGCTTCGTTTGCGTGGTCGTGGATGAAGTCGCGGCGCGGTCCTACGTCGGAGCCCATCAGCATAGACGTCACCTCGGAGGCCATGCGGCCGTCCTCGATCTCTACGCGCTTCAGTACGCGGTTTTCCGGGTTCAGGGTCGTCTCCCAGAGCTGCTCCGGGTTCATCTCACCGAGACCCTTGAAGCGCTTCAGCTCATAGGAGCCGGTCTTATGCTTCTTCTGATACTTCGTGAGCGCCGCCTCGTCGTAGAGGTACTCCGGCGCCTCCTTCTTACTGTGCGGGATCGCCTGGTAGAGCGGCGGCATCGACACGTACACATGTCCCTCACGGATGAGATCCGGCATGAAGCGGTACAGGAAGGTCAACAGCAGGGTGTCGATGTGCGAACCATCGACATCAGCATCCGTCATCAGGATGATCTTGTTGTAGCGCAGCTTCGAGATGTCGAAGTCGTTGCCGTAGCCCTCGGAGAAGCCGCAGCCGAAGGTGTTGATCATGGTCTTGATCTCCGCGTTCGCGAGGACCTTATCCATCGACGCCTTCTCGACGTTCAAGATCTTACCGCGAAGCGGCAGGATCGCCTGGGTCTGACGGTCGCGGCAGGTCTTCGCAGAGCCGCCCGCCGAATCACCCTCGACGATGAAGATCTCACACTTCTCCGGGTCCTTCGAGATGCAGTTCGCAAGCTTGCCATTTGAATCGAAGCTGTACTTCGACTTGCTCAGCATGTTCGTCTTCGCCTTTTCCTCGGCGCGACGGATCTTCGCGGACTTCTCGGCACAGCTGATGATGGCCTTCACTACCTCGACGTTTCGATCGAAGTAGTGCTGCAGCTCCGCATCGACGATGCTCTGCACATACTTTGCAGCATCCGCACTCGCGAGCTTCGTCTTCGTCTGGCCCTCGAAAATCGGGTCCGGGAACTTGATGGCGATGACCGCGGTCATACCGTTACGGGTATCCGCACCGGTGAAGTTCGCATCCTTCTCCTTCAGGATCCCGAGCTGGCGTGCGTAGCTGTTGATGAGCTGCGTGAACTTCGTCTTGAAGCCCACGATATGTGTACCGCCCTCCTGGGTGAAGATGTTATTACAGAAGCCGAGGATGTTCTCCTCGAAATTATCACAGAACTGGATACAGCATTCGAGGGTCGTCCCCTCGCTCTCCCCGCGGAAGTAGATCTCCGGGGTCACCGGTTCGCTGTCCTTATTGAGCTCCTTTACGAAGGCGATGATGCCCTCCGGCTCATGGTATTCGATCGTCTCCGGCAGCTCTCCGCGCTGATCCGCATAGTGGATCGTCAGCTGCGGGTTGAGGTACGCGGTCTCATGCAGGCGGGACTTCAGCCACTCCTCCTTGAAACGTGTCTTCTCGAAGATCTCCGGATCCGGGATGAAGCTGATCTCTGTACCGGTCTCCTTCGTCTTTCCGACCACTGGAAGAAGTCCGTTCACGAGCTCCGTCGTCGGCTTACCGCGCTCGTAGGAGTCCTCATAGATCTTTCCGCCCTGATAGACCCGCACGCGCATCATCTGTGAGAGAGCATTGACCACGGACGAGCCAACGCCATGGAGACCACCGGAGGTCTTATATGCCTTATCGTCGAACTTTCCACCCGCATGCAGTGTCGTCAGGACGATACGCTCCGCAGACACACCCTTCTGGTGCATCCCGACCGGGATACCACGACCATCATCGCGCACGGTACATGCGCCATCCGCGGTCAGCGTTACCCATATATTTCTACAGTATCCTGCCAGATGCTCATCGACCGAGTTATCTACGATCTCGTAGATCAGGTGATTGAGACCACGCTGTCCCACCGAACCGATGTACATACCCGGTCGCACACGGACCGGCTCCAGCCCCTCGAGGACCGTAATACTCGACGCATCATACTTCTCTGCCATAAACACTCCTGTTTTTACTCTATTTCAACTCCACAGGCATCGAACACCTGCGAAGGCCTAATCTTAAAAATGATACCATAGATCACATGTTTTATGCAAGAGCCCGAGGAGGGCCGGCAACAGAAGCCATACGAAGAGTTCGTGAAAAATCAAAATTGTCCCCCTTAGAACCAGTTGGAGTAATTTTTCCTTAGCACTCTCTGCAACACTGAGTTTTCATAAAGAAAACTCAGTCGTTTGCAGAGAGCCTACTGGTTCTTAGGGGGACAATTTTAGATTCTTCCGAACTCGAAGTACTGAGCTTCTGTTGCCGGCCCTCTGGGGTGTGCTCAGTGGATATCCCCATACAGGATTCTGGCGAGCTCCGAGTCTTTGTCGAGGATGATGGTCTTGTCTCCGCTTCCGCTCAGGGATTTCTTCATGGCTTCGACGGAGCGGATATAGTTATAGAAGGAGGCTTTTTCCTCGGTATTATAGGCGTCCGCGAGGATCTCCATGTACTTCGCCTCGCCTTCACCGGACAGCTCCGCGGCCTGCTTTTCAGCTTCCGCCTTCCGGATGGAAACCTCCTTATCGGTCTCGTTCCGGATCTTCTGAGCCCTGGCGGCACCTTCCGCAGTATAGGATGCCGCGATGTTTTCACGCTCCGAAATCATGCGCTGATAAACGGCATCCTTGTTATCATCCGGCAGATCGAGGGCCTTGATCTCCGCCTTCGTGATCACGATCCCGTATCCGCCGATATCGGAATTCGCCTCCGCGGTGATCATATCGGTCAGCTTATCGCCGCGCGCAGCGATGATATCATCCTGACTCATCGAGGAAATGATATTCTTGGTGGCGTTGTATACGGCCACGCCGACACGATCCTCTGCCCCACTCGTCGACCCGTTCAGGGTCTGCATGAACTTCGTCGGATCCGTGATCTTCCAGACGATGTAGTTATCTGCGATCATCGACTTTTTATCCTTCGTGATGACATCCGACGGCTTCACATCATAGAGCTGCATCGCCTTCGTCACGAAACGGATGTTGTCGGCCACCGGCATCTTCGTATATAAGCCCGCTGCATCCTTGACATCCACGATCTTTCCGAAGCGCGTCACGACTGCGTACTGATTTTCAGACACCGAATAGAATACCCCTCGGGAAAGCAGCGGCAGGACGACCAGGAAAACCGCGCAGGCCACGAGGATGGTGACGACACTTTTCACCGCCTTCTTTACCCGCTCGAGCGCTTCCTTCTTCTCATTATTTTCCATTCTCGTCACCTCCATCTGCGGCCTCGACCGAGACATCCGCGAAGCTCTCCAGCGGCAGCATCGTCTGGGTACTGCCATCACTGATGATCACCTTCAGCTCCGGCAGCACATCCTCCATCGCCTCATAGAAAATACGCTTCTTCGTGATCAGCGGATTCAGCTTATACTGATCGTACATCGCGTTAAAACGGGCGACCTGTCCGCTGGCTTCCGCGATACGCGCCTCCTTCTCTGCTTCTGCCTTCTGGACAATGCTGTCGGCCGTCGCGTCTGCGGCTGGGATCTGCTCAGACTTATACTGCTTCGCTTTGTTGATCGTGGTATCCGCTTCCTGCTTCGCCGTCTCGACGGACTTGAATGCCGCAACGACATCCGAAGTCGGCGGCTCCACATCCTGAATCGACAGATTTACGATCTGAATCCCGATATCCGCTTCCTCCAGCGATTTCGTCAGCTGATCCCGCACCTCCGCCTGAATCTTCGACTTCTCCGTCGTCATGACATCATCGACCGTGAAATCCGACACCGTCGAACGGATCGCCGCCGCGGCCATGTTCGAGATGAAACGAACCGGCTCGTTCGAATTATAGAGATACTTCACCGGATCCGACACCTTATACTCGAGATAAAAATCCGTGTTGACCAGATTAAAATCCGAGGTGATGGTCAGCGAATCACTCGTCGTTTCATAGTCCGGATTCTCACCATTCCGCTCGTTCGTGATCGTGTAGCCGATCGGCATACCATAGGTCGTCGTGTCCACCTTCTGCACCTGGTCGATAAACGGGATCTTAAAGTACATACCAGCGGTTTTGATGTCATTAACCTTCCCAAACCGCGTCACGACCGCCTGCTCCTGCTCGGACACCCGGTAAAACGACTGCAGCGCACAACACGCCGCACCCACACATAGAAACATCGGAATCGCTCTCAGGATTCCCTTTTTTCCTTCCTTCATACGCTTCCATCTCCTGTATTTTCTGTAAACATGACCATTTTTCTATAAGCATGACCAGTACAACAAATGTTCAGTCATTTCATATTATCAAGGAAACTGCCGCTTCTCGTCAATCACTGATTTCAACAGCAGACAGAAAACGGCAAAAGTCTCGTAGCGATAAATACACGAAAGCCTGGAGGACCGGCAACAGAAGCCATACGTAGAGTTCGAGTAGAATCAAAATTGTCCCCCTTAGAACCAGTTGGAGTAATTTTCCTTAGCACTCTCTGCAACACTGAGTTTTCATAAAGAAAACTCAGTCGTTTGCAGAGAGCCTACTGGTTCTTAGGGGGACAATTTTAGATTCTTCCGAACTCGAAGTACTGTGCTTCTGTTACCGGCCCTCCGGGTTTTAAATCGTCGCAACAAAGCGGTCGAACGCGGCCTGGCCTTCCGGCGTGCGCTTGTAGACGCCGGCGTCCTCGAGCACCTGCATGAAGACGATACCGATCTCATCACGGAGGATACCCTCGAGGTTCTCCTCAGTGAGCTGCACGCCCTGTGCCGCGTACTTCGCGCGGAACTCGTCGACCCAGTCGGCGTGCTTCGCGAGCGCTTCATCGGCACGAAGATCCTTTCCAGCGAGGATCGCTGCGCGAAGATCCGCCATCTCGCCCTTCAGACGGCTCGGCAGTACCGCAAGACCCATCACCTCGATGAGGCCGATGTTCTCCTTCTTGATATGATGGAGCTTCGCATGCGGATGAAATACACCGAGCGGATGCTCCTCTGTCGTGATGTTGTTCCGGAGCACGAGATCCAGCTGGAACTGATCCCCCACCTTGCGCGCGATCGGCGTGATCGTCGAGTGCGGTGTGCCCTCGGTCTCCGCGAAGATGAACGCGCTCTCATCCGTGTAGCCTCTCCACTTTCTGAGGATACGATCCGCAAGCTCGGCGAGACGTGCCGTATCCGGACCACTGAGACGGATGACACTCATCGGCCACTTCACGATGCCCGCCTCGACATCCTCGAAGCCCGGAACCGTAAATGTCCGCTCCACCGGCGCCTTCGCCATCGCGAAGGTATAGTGACCACCCTGGAAGTGCTCATGTGCGAGGATGGAGCCACCCACGATCGGAAGGTCTGCATTGGACCCGACGAAATAGTGCGGGAACTGAGCGACGAAATCAAACAGCTTCAGAAACGCCGCCTTATCAATCTTCATCGGCGTGTGCGCCGCGTTCAGCACGATGCAGTGCTCGTTGTAGTACACGTATGGCGAATACTGGAAGCCCCACTCCGCGCCCTGAATCTCGATCGGGATGATACGATGATTCTCACGCGCCGGATAGTCCACACGACCACTGTAGCCCTCGCACTCATGACAGAGCTGGCACTTCGGATAGCCCGTCTGCTTCGCCTTGCCCGCCGCCGCGATGGCCTTCGGATCCTTCTCCGGCTTCGACAGATTGATCGTGATATCGAGATCACCGTACTCCGTATGCGTCTGCCACTTCACATCCTTCTTCACACGGTAACGACGGATGTAGTCCGTATCCCGCGAGAAGGTGTAGTACCAGTCGGTCGCCTCCTTCGGACTCTCCTCATAGAGACTCGCAAATCTCGCCTGCACCTCCGACGGACGCGGGGTCAGCGCACCCATCAGACGCGTATCAAACAGATCACGATAAACCACCGAATCACCGCCCGTGAGCCCGTGCTCCACCGCATAATCATCCAGCGCTGCCAGTACATTCTCCAGGTACGTACCATCGGACACCATCCCCAGCGCATTCACCTTCTGATCCTCGCTCGCCTCCGTCTCATCGAAGGCAATGCTGTCGGCCTCCGCGATCACATCCTCCCTGGTCGCCGTCACCTCCGTGATGCCCAGCTCCAGCGTCACCGTATTCAGCGCCCAGATGATATCCGCCTCCTCAATCAGCCCCGTCTTCAACGCATACGCCACCAGATCCTTTACAGCCATCTGAATGTCCATAGTTCTATCTCCTTACATAAATCATTTCATAACGTAAACAGGCTATTGCCGAAAGCCGGTATCGGGCAGTCTTGCGCATTCAAAGAACAGGTTCTGAAGGGATGTACACGATGGACGGACAGGTGCTTTCCCTGTCCGATCCACGTGCACATCCCGAGGGTTCTGTCCTTTGAACTAAGTGGGACGCCCGATATCGGTTTCGGCAATAGCCTCAAAGTATTTAAGAATTATATCCGTTCGGATTCTTCTGCTGCCAGTTCCAGGAATCGCGGCACATATCCTCGAGGTCGAACTCCGCGGTCCAGCCGAGCTCCTTCTCTGCCTTCGCAGGGCTCGAGTAGCAGGTCGCGATGTCGCCCGGACGACGCTCCCGAATCACATACGGAAGCTCCTTGCCGCAGGCCTTCTCAAACGCATGGATGACATCCAGTACCGAGTAGCCATGACCGGTACCCAGATTGCAGATGAATACACCATCCTTCTTTGCGAAACGCTCGATGGCCTTTACATGACCACGTGCGAGATCCACGACGTGGATATAATCACGAACGCCTGTACCATCCGGTGTATCATAATCGTTGCCGAAGACATTAATCTCCGGAAGCTTGCCGATCGCCACCTGTGCCACGTACGGAAGCAGGTTGTTTGGGATGCCCTTCGGATCCTCACCGATCAGACCGGACTTGTGCGCACCGATCGGGTTGAAGTAACGAAGCAGGATAACATTCCACTCCGGATCTGCGGTATGAATATCCGTCAGAATCTGCTCCTGCATCCACTTGGTCCAGCCATACGGATTTGTGCAAGTGCCCTTCGGGCAGTTCTCCGTGATCGGAATCTCCGCCGGATCGCCGTACACTGTCGCAGAGCTCGAGAAAATGATATTCTTGCAGCCATGCGCACGCATCTCGTCGGTCAGATTCAGCGTGGAACCGATATTTGTGCGATAATACTCGATCGGCTTGTGCACAGACTCACCGACGGCCTTCAGACCTGCGAAGTGAATGACCGCATCGATCTTATTCTCATCGAAGACTCGCTTCACTGCTGCACGATCCATCATATCATCCGGATAAAACTTCACCTTCTTACCGGTGATCTCCTCGATCCGGTCCACGGCCTTCTGATTTGAATTATACAGATTGTCGATGATCACAACATCATAGCCTGCGTTCAGAAGCTCCACACATGTATGGCTTCCGATATATCCAGCACCACCTGTTACAAGAATAGTCATAATATTTCCTCCTCTAAAATTAAATAATGGAAGGGCCATCGCCGATGCTGACCACGTAGAAGGTGCAGTCATAGCCGATGCGCTTCTTATACGCCTCGCCGACCTGCTTCTCGAAGGTCTCGATGGCGTCGTCCTTTACGATGGAGACGGTGCAGCCGCCGAAGCCGCCGCCGGTCATACGAGAGCCGATGACACCCGGTACCTTCCATGCCTCCTCGACGAGGACGTCAAGCTCCTCGCAGCTGACCTCGAAGTCATCACGAAGAGAGACATGGGATGCGTTCATGAGCTTTCCGAACGCCTCGATGTTCCCGGCCTTGAGATCTGCCACAGCCTCGATAGCACGGTTGTTTTCATAAACCGCATGCATCGCACGCTTCTGGACGATCGGATCCGTGAGGGCGGCCTTATGTGCCTCGAAGTCAGCATTGGACAGATCACCGAGGGTCTGGATACCGCACTCCTTCGCGAGGATCTCGCGTGCCTCCTCGCACTCACGACGGCGATCGTTGTAGGCGGAGCCGACGAGCTTATGCTTCTTATTGGTATTCGTCACGACGAGCTTCATGCCGTCCAGCACGACCGGTGCGTACTCATAGTTCAGCGTCGCGCAGTCGAGGAAGATGGCGTTATCCTTCTTACCCATCGCACTCGCGAACTGATCCATGATACCGCAGTTCATGCCGGCGTAGTTGTTCTCGGCGTCCTGACCGATCAGGGCGAGGTCCACATTTGTGACCTCTGTAAAGCCGAACAGATCACGGATGATAAAGCCGGTCAGCACCTCGAGGGAGGCACTGGAGCTGAGGCCCGAGCCGTTCGGGATGTTACCGTTGACCACGATGTCGAGGCCACTCTCGAGCTTGAAGCCACGCTTCTCAAACGCCCACATCACACCCATCGGGTAGGTGATCCAGCGCTCTTCCTTCAGTGGATTGAACTCGTCGAGGGAAGTCTCGATGACACCGTTGCTGCTCAGGTTCACGCTGTAGAAACGAAGCTTCCGATCCGCACGACGACGGGCGGCCGCATAGGTACCGATGGTCAGTGCGCACGGGAAAACGTGACCACCATTGTAGTCCGTATGCTCACCGATCAGATTGACACGGCCCGGTGCGAAGTAACACTTCACGCCATTCGTATCACCAAATTTCTCCTCAAATGCCTTCAGCGCATTCTCCTTGTACGAAAGATCCATCTTTTCCTCCTTGCCGCCGCGGTCGTCCATGGTACCGACTCCCGAAAAACACCGAAATCCCACGAAACATAGGCTTTCAGCACAAGGGCAGCTACGATATCCGCGCACGCGTGGTAAAATTTTAACACATACAGCTATCATTATAAAAAAGAGGTTTTTCACAGTCAACGCGAAAAACCTCTTTCAATCTGTAAAAATCTTAGGTGGGGAATCGTTCAGGCAGGGACCCGGCTTGATTTCAACGGTCTCTACGTATGGCCTCCGTTGCCGGCTCTCCGGGTCCCCTGCTGTCTGAACGGTTGCCGTTTACGTGCAGTAACGAAATGACTTATCGCTGAGAATCCTTGCGAAGATGAGCCCGAGCGGCACGAAGTCCAGCGGGCAGAGATGAAACAGGAGGGCCATGATCCAGGCCGACAGGGTCGCGACGAGAATGATGATGAGCGCGTAGCTCAGGCGCTCGAGGCCGCTCCGGAGATCGAGCTTCGCCGGACTATACAGCCCATGAATATGCTCGATGTCGTCAAGCGCTGCGTGAAGCTCTGCGCCGGTCATGAAGATGCCCCTCGTCGGGAAGTCCGCGACGAACTGTTCGAGACGGTTCAGCTTCGAGGTATTGACGCCGGTGTTCGTGAGGCAGAGCGACTGCGACACGCACTCCTCGCCATCGAAGCAGTTATACGTGAGTGACATGAGGCCAATGTCTACAGTGCAGGTCACCCCGAGCTCTCGTGACAGCGTGTTCATCGAGCTCCGCACCCGCCACGCTCCGGTGCCGCAGGACAGAAGCTCGAGGCCACAGCGGCCGATGATGGCCGACTTTTCGATCAGGCTTGCCTCCGTGATGGGGATATCCGCGTCATCCGCGGTGTACTCCATCCAGTGTACCTCCATGTGATTTCGTAAAGCAGCTTCCAGCTCCATGACAGAAGCACCTCTTTTCCCTCTATCCCTCTGCCATACGGCAGCCGATCTTCTCTTCTTCGATGGCCGACGGGGCCAGCGCAGATGATCCATGCTCCGCGGATGCAGCCACGGATGAAATCGTAGACATCATAAACACCTCTCATTCCGAGGCTTATTTTAGTCGCTTCACGTCATATGTAAACTGTATATTTGATATCATTCTTATGTCAATTTGACATACAGAAGCCGTTCAGGCATGGGACCCGGAGGGTCCCATGCCTGAACGATTACGGCTGGTTGTCGATGATGGTAAATCGTGTTCAGAACACTCCGGCGGCGTTCAGTGCGATGATCCAGAGGAAGATCGTGAACATGGAGCTCACGGTGCTGATCGCCAGCATTTCTCCGGCGAGCTCGCCGTCGCCGCCCATGCTCTGGCTCATAGGGAAGATGGCGTTCGCAAGCGGGGTCGCGTACAGCGAGAACAGGATGAAGAGCTCGATGCCGCGGAAGCCGAGGAGGTAGCAGATCGTCGTGACAATCGCCGGCAGGATGACGAGCTTCAGCACGGTGCAGATTGTGATGAGCTTTAGGTTCTTCCGGATGTCCGGCAGCACCAGCGTCGCGCCACAGATGAAGATCGCGAGCGGCGAGGTCATATCCGAAATCGACTTGATCGGCTTCAGGATGCAGGCCGGCAGTGAGATATGCAGCGCTCGGAACACGATCCCGGCGATGGCACCGATGATGAGCGGATTCGTGAGGATATTCCGGAGCATCTTCGCCGCACTCGTCTTCTCTCCCTCCGTCCGTCGGAAGTACTCGAGGATGAAGACCGCCGCGATGTTGTAGATCGGCACGCAGCACGCGATGACGATCGATGCGAGCGACCCTGCCTCTTCTCCGTACATGCTGACGGCGAGGGGTAGTGCAAACATCAGGGTGTTGGACCGCCAGGTGGCCTGGGCCACGACGCCTCGCTGCGGGTTTCCCTTCACGAACAGCGGTGTCAGCAGAACGGTGAGCAGGATCGCCGCAAGAAGGATCACGACCGCGGTCAGCGCCAGCTTTGTGTTCGTCTGAAAATCCGCCTTCGAATTATAAAGACTGTTAAACATCATGAGTGGAAAAAACGCCTTGAAGACGATCTGGTTCAGACGCTTATAGAAGGTCTCATCACCGAACCCCAGGTGACGGATCAGATATCCGTACGACATATAACAAATAAACGGTACGACGGCGTTCGCCGCCACGAAAAAGCTTTCCATACATTTCCCCTTTCCATTTCACTCATGCTGCTACGTAGATTTTTTACCGGTCTTCGGACTCTTCCGCCCCTTCACGACATGCTTCACATGAAGATTCGGCTTGCGGCGGCGAGCCGTACGCGTCGCACCGGCACGCTTCGGCTTTTCGTCGCTGGATGCTTCCGGTGACGGTGACGATGCTGCGTCGGAGGCGTTGGCCGGATGAAGCTTTGCGTGCAGCTGACGACGCCGGCGGCGCGGCTTCTTCCCCTCGCGCTCGACGCGGAATCGGTTGATTTCGTCGAAGATGCGGGTGTAGTCGCGCTCGAACAGCTCCTCCGACATCTCAAGGCGGAGCGTCTCATACGGCACACCCGCAAGGATCTTTCCGATCACGTCTTTCTTCGAGATGCGATCATACTTATGTTTCAGATGACGATACACGATGTGCTGCAGCTCCGGACGCCAGAGAAGGCTCAGCTTCCGCGCCGGATCGATCCCCGGATTCGGCTTCGGGCGGCGCAGCACATAGAAATCCGCGCTTCCCTCGACCTCCTCGACGGTGATGATGCCCCAGCTCGCCGGCACATGCTCCTCGACGTGCATCGCGTGGCGTGTGCCGACGACGATGATGTTCATGTCGAAGTAACGGTCGTAGTCCTCGACCTGCCCCGCGAGACGTGTGTAGGTATCGGCATCCGACTTGATCTCGATCCCCACGAAGCTGTCCGACGTCACCATGATGACATCCGCACGGCTCCCGCCCATATTCTTTTCCTCGATGATCCGGATGCGCCCGTAGCTCTCCTCCAGGAAAGCAAACAGCGGCTCACGGATGTCCCTGTCCTTTAACATAGTGCACCCATTTTCTACTCGTGAAATAGCTGACAGCCCTGCACCATACAGCGATTTCCACGGCGCGTTTTTCAGACGCATATCTTATTTAGAATATCTTTTCAACACGATGAAGTAATGTTCAGAATGTAAAACAATCAGGTATTATCATAGCACGCGCTCGGCCTGCCGTGAACGCTCAAGGGGATAACCCGCACGGTGACCGTTATCGTTTAAAACACAAAATCTTCAAATAAAATTAATTGTTTTTTCTATGATAAAAGGGTAATATGTAGCGGTATATCGAAAATGTGAAACCACTTCATAAGGAGAAGTACTATTATGGATTTTAAGGAATTTTTCGAGCAGAATAAGAAGGCCTGCATCGGCGGCCTGGCAGGTGCTGTCGTGATCCTCATGGGTATCGCGGTCGCAACCAGCCATACCGGTGGTGACAGCACAGTGGAGACCGCAGCCGCTTCCACCGAGGCAGCCGAGACGACCACCGTCGAGACCGCACCGGTCGAGGTTACCCGTGGCGATTTCTATGATAAGCTGAATTCCGGCAATGCAGTCAACGTACTCGTGCTCGGCGACGGCTTCGCATACGGCGACGGCGCGACGAACCTCGAGGACAGCTGGTCCGAGCAGCTCTCTCAGAAGCTCGGTGATGCATTTAAGTCAAACGTATTCGTAAACAACTACGCGCTCGCTGGTGACAACGGTGCCTACGCCGGCTTCGTCATCGCAAACGAGCTCACCACCGACGTCGAGTATGACGCCGCTGTGCTGAGCTTCGGAAGCTACGACGATCAGGACACCTTCCCGGCCTTCTACGAGGCCCTGATCCGCGCCCTGAATAAGAAGTTCCCGGGCATCGAGATCATCTCCCTCATCGAGCCGTCCAGCGTGACGAACCCGGACGGTCCTGCGGCGGCCAATGCAGACGCCATCAAGAACATCACCTCTCACTACCTCGGCGAGACCATCGACATCGCGAAGGGCTTCGAGGATGCCGGTAAGGATGTGAAGAAGACCGTCGCAAAGGATCAGATCAACCAGAACGACGAGGGCAACGACATCACTTCCGATGTCATCCTGTCCGCGATCCAGGCATCCGCTGCCGCTGGTGATCAGAAGGGTGAGACCCAGACCATCCAGCCGCTCGACGAGAAGATCTCCGAGCTGGAGAGCTTCGCTTATATCCCGGCAAGCAGCTTCGCAAAGCTGAACGACACCACCTACGAGATCCTCTCCGATTACGTAACCGACGCCGACGGCAACAAGCTTCAGGGCCTCCTCGGTCTCGACTACGATTATCTGACCGGTGACAATGACGTCTACGTGACCGTCGATGGTCAGCCGTTCGGTCGCCACACCGTAAAGTTCGACGGTGCCGAGTCCGAGCAGCACATCGTGCTCATCAACGATAACTTCACTTCCGCGGATCACGTCACCATCAAGTTCGCGACCAAGGAAGAAGCTGATACCTTCGCAGGTATGAGCATCTGTGGAAACATTGCCCTCCCGGAGAGCTTCGATAAGTTTGAAACCATGGCGGCAGACGACGAGCTGAGCGCCGAGGATCTCCTCGCAGCTGTTGAGGAGACCAACGCAGACGGTACCCCTGTTCTTCAGCAGGCTGGCGCTATGGAGGAGGGCGATATCGCGGTCGGCGGTCCTGGCTCCGGCGTCGTAGCGGAGGGTGGCGTACTCGCACCGCAGGAGTCTGTTCCAGAAACCACGAAGTACGAGACCACGAACCCGACCCGCTACAACAGTGAAGGTATCCTCGAGGAGAAGTATAACGGCGAGTGGTATGAGGTCGAGCTCGAACCTGTCACCGACGCAAACGCAGGCGTATACGCAGCCGGTGTCGATCATCCGGGTGCACAGCCAACTACCATCGTCGGCAAGAACGCAAAGCGTAAGTCAAAGGCTGCCGGTCCTGGTGGAGACACCGAGGAAACAACGGTAAGCAGTGCAGCCGTTGCCGCAGCCGCAAACGGCACCACCGCTACCCAGGCAGCCGCTGCTGCCGGTACCGAGACCGCTGCACAGACCACTGCAGCCGCAGCGGACGCTTCCAGCTTCGCAAACCCGGGTGCGCAGGTCAAGGCCGCTGGTGACTACAACATCAACGAAACCGATGCAAACGGCAAGGTAATCGCAAGCAAAGGTCGCCTCTCCATCAGCAGTGGCGACGATGACGAATAAGTCATAGAGCAGACATCGACTCCAGACGATCCTGATCGATCGAATGGATCACATACTAAAATAAGAACGCGGAGGACTCTCATCGGTTCTCCGCGTTGTTGTTTCTGTAGAATAGCTCAAATATGACAGCTACTCTTCTTCAAATGAAATGCACGCAAATACATATAAAAGTGTGATATTTCTCACACTTTTATTAATAATAATGTGATTTTTTATTTCTTCTTCACCATACACCGTTTCTTAAAAAACGAGATGCCGTAGCACAGGATTTCATCGTAGTCGTCCTCGTATTCCTTCGCGTACATGCGCTCATCGATCTGCTGCAGGGCGGCGTCGCACGCACGCTCGAGCTGGTCGAGGGACTTCGTGTATTTCGCTTCGAAGATCGCGACGCGGGCGTGGATGCCATCGTGCACGACCACGTCGCTGCGGCCCTCGCCATGTTCCTTATTCGAGTCGACCATATAGCCGGCGCCGGTGAAAATGCCGGCGAGGAACGCATGGTAGAAATCCTCGCGGTAATCATGGTAGCTGATGGTCCGGCGAAGCAGCGCATTCATCTCCTTCGTGATGGTCGCACTGTCGCCCTGCCACACGGCATCAAACAGCGCCGTCCGGTTCCACGTCTTCGCGCTGTCATCGAACCAGCGCATGACCGTCGTTTCGAAGATGTCACGGATCTCTGCATTCGGGATCATCAGGGCAATGCACCCCTTCGGAACCTCTCCCTCGATGTCTTCGGCACGTGCGACGGTCAGATAGCCACTGAGGTACAGCAGACTCCAGAGATTATCCTCCGAAGAATGGATGAGGTCATAGGTCAGGTTCTCATCCACACGCTGAACGATGACGCCGCCGGCCATCAGAGTCTCCAGCTTCTGCGTGATGTCGCTGCCTGCAACGTCGATGAAGGAACGGATGATCGCGTTATCACTGGTGTTTTTCCAGTAGCTCACCGGCTCTGCTTGCGGGTTCCGCTGCAGCTCCAGCATATAGTTCATCACATCCCACGGACAGTACACATCCGAATCCCCGAAGTGGTAGCCATCGTACCATCTCTTCACACGATCTGCCCGGTCGGAGACATTGGCATCCTCCAGGATGCGGTCGACTTCCTCCTGCAGGAAGCCGAAGTACTCGCCCAGACGGGCGTGCAGAACATACGCATGCTCCTGATACAGAAGTGCGATGTCATACAGAAGCTGACCATACGCATCCTGGAAGTTCAGGCCATCCACCTGCCGAAGCGTGATGAAGACCGTCGGATACCGGTTCATCCATGCAGCACACAGCGCAGGATACGATGCGATTTCGAGACCCTCAAACAGCGCCCGATGATCCTTCCGGATGTCGAAGAAAGCCTCCAGCATGCTCATACCCAGGGTCTTACCGAAACGACGCGGACGAGTGATGAGCATGACCATAGGTGTTCACTCTGTAAGAATCTCTTTGATCATCCCCGTTTTATCAACGTAGTAATATCCTTGACTTCGAATCTTCTCGAAATTCGAAGTACCAACCGGAAAATATAAATACTTCATGTTTTTTACATAACATACATTGTCATTCTACTTACGCTTTTCCCATCTGCTCCAGGCAACATTTTTCTTTTCCCTCCAGACGCTGTCGACACGTATTACCATCGTTTCCTATAACCCTCACCCATATGCCAGCGTCTCTTTTGGTTTGTTTGCCCACCCCATTCGACGTTCTTTTTCTATTTACTTATCGGACCCGCCCCCATGCAAACAAACAAAAATCGACGCCAATGCATCCTGACCGGAGTGAAATCGGATGAAAAACTTGTGATCGGAGTTTTAGAAAGGCGGCATGCGGATCACTGTCATAACGGTTTCCGAAGTTTTCACAAAAACCATTTATAGAATTCTTGCGCCATTAGTTTTTTTGATCTTTGTTACAAACAAGCGATTTTCGGGCTGAGAGCCATTAGATGATTTTCGCAAAGAAAGGATTTCAAAGAGCGATGCCATTATGTTTTCTGGAGTTTGTAACAAACAGGGCATTTTAAAGGTTCGTGCCATTAAGTGACTTTTACAAATCATTAATTTCAGTGATCTGTGACATTAGATTATTTCACAGAATAAGAAATATAAAACTCTGTGACATTAAGTATGCGGCGACGAGACTGGCTCAGCTGGTGGTTTGCAGTAGAAAATCAGAGAAGAGATAAAGTCACTGCTTTAAATATGGGCGGTTTTGCGTCAAAAATCGAGATTTTACTCAGTTAATGCTGGGCGAGAAAGACTGGACTTAATGTCACAGGCTCTTCAGGAGAAGAAAATGCGAAAAAGCCTAATGTCATACGAACGAGATAAAGCAAATTTGCGAAAAACCGAGGCCAGCCAGAAGTTTGAGGGCTCCTCATGAGCCAGGGGGTGGGACCGAAACGTACAAACATCCACGGATTTCATGGGTGGGCGAATGAGGAGCAGACTCAAACTTCCCAAGGGGAGCCGTGGGTGTCTGAACTGTTACACATAAGCAAGGGTTGGGTCACTCAAAAAATATGCTTGGCGGTGTCTCACGCCCGCTCGCTAACGCCTTGACCTTCATGCTAATATAAATCACAATATAAGCACGAAAGCTTGGTATAATATGGAGCGATGAATGTGTGACGATATATGGAGGTATTATTATAAATGCAATTAACACCAGTACAGGTTAGAGATTCGTTGATGGAGGAGCTAAATGATGCTCGTCTGCTCGCTGTTGCCTCTGAACGTATGGCGCACTTCGATCCTGCCTCTTTGATTTCCGAAGAAGAAATGAACCGGCGCCTCGGTATTTCCGACAACGATCTCACGGGTTTTGACGAGGTGGATATCGAATGAAGCATTCAGATTTAGAATTATGCAAAAATAAAAATAATTCCTGTGACTCATCCTTCTCTTCTTCGGTGATTAAGGATGTAAGGAACAGAAAACAGGATATCCGATTCAAAAACGAAAGGAAATAATACTATGAGAAAGAATATGATCAACAGCAGCATGAAGAGCATCCTCCTCGCGGGGATCCTGATCGCGACGGTCGCGACGACGGCGTGTGCGGGTGTGAAGGCGCAGGGCGTGACACCGAAGACCATCGAGACAGAAACCAGCGGTCCATCCGTACCGACCGCGGATATGAATCAGGAAGCAGCGAAGCCGGAGGCAGGCATGGCGTTCGATGACGCATACACGAAAACCGACGCAAATCAGGAGGCGGGCATGGCGCTCGATGGCGCATATACCAGCGCTGACGCGTCGGATCTTCAGATCAACTACTACGATACCGAGGAGGCGGGTGGCATCATGACCCTGGAAGCCGCGAACCACTGGGCGCGCTTCGATTTCTTCTCGAATCCGACGATCGGCGAGGACTGGAGCTACACCATGGATAACAACATCCTCGATGTCGAGAAGACCTACACAGCGAAGGATCCGTCCGATACCATGAATATCAATGATGGCACCACCCGTTTCATGCTCACCCCGAACGCACTCGGCACCGTGACCGTCACCTTCAACTACGGTAAGGCCGGCGCAGAGCCGGATGACACCATGATCTACACCTTCGTGGTCGATGATGATCTCCGCATCACCCTCGTGAAGGCCGAGAACCCGCACGGCGATAAGAGCATGATCGTGCGTCCGGTAGTGAAGTAAACAAAAAAGCGATGACTCTCCTTTTGAGTCATCGCTTTTTTGTTTACCTGTTTTACAGTTCTTCGACGGCCTTCGTGAAGATCTCGCCGGCGGCGCGGGCGAGCTGGCTGATGTCGTGGATCCGAACCTGATGATGGCCATACATGAGGCTGAGGTTCCCGAGGTTTTCTGTTCGTCCGAGGAAAAGTCCGTACACGAGGATGCCTTGGGCGCGCATCTCCGCGATGGCGTCGGCGGCGTCATCGACCGCCGGGCGGCCTTCATAGGCACTGCCGAAGGGGTACTTCTCACAAGCGGAAAGGCGCGTCGAGTCATCCGGGCTCGCATCCGTCAGGACGATCAGGATGTGTTTTCGGTCACCGGGGCTCCCGCCGGCAGCCATGCCGGGTTTCAGTGCAGACGGCCCGCCAGCACCGGGCATGCTGTGATTTCGCACACCTCCATGCTCCGTTGACATGGTGGCTTTCTGTGCTTCCAGGCGTCGATCAGCTGCCGGCATGCCCGTGCTTCGTGCTTCAGAAACAGCGAGGTTTCGCCGGCTTCCGTGCAGGAGCTCCTCCGCGGCGAGGCGCAGGCCGAGGCCGTCGCGGTTCCAGCCGGCGGCATAGAAATGAAAGAGGTGCGCGCAGTCCCGCTCGGAGAAGTCCTTCATCTTCTCAAGAACAGTGTAGCCGCGGAGCGAGCGGAAATTCCAGACAGCGGCCGGCATGTGGCAGTTTTTCAGCGCTTCCGCGAGGATCCAGGCCTCGGCAGCGAGCTGCTCCTGCATCTGCATGCGGGAAGCGCTGGCGTCGAGCAGCAGCGTCACATCGAGCGGCATCTCCCGCTCCGGGCGCTGCTTTTCGAAGACATCCGGGTCATGCACGACCGGCATGCGCCAGGCGCGCACCGGATCGAGGCGGCCCACAGGGGCATGCACTGCGACGTTCTCCCGAAGATCCGACAGCGTGAGCTCGAGGCGCGCCGAAAGGCGTCGCACGAGCGAGCGCGCAAGCTCTCCCTCCGACTCGAAGAAGCGCCGGTTCGCGAGCGCCTGCTGCGCACTGTCCTGCCGCACCTTCGCCGTTTCAGAGTCGAAAAAGCCGCCACGTGGCGCTACCGCGTCTGCCTGGACGTCTTTCCCCGAAACTGCGCTCGTTCCATCTGCTGCGCCCGAATTCGTCCGGGTGATGTCTTTCATCCCAGCTTCTGCGTTCTGTTGCATCCGGGTGATGCCCTTCATCTGTGCACCAGATTTCTCGCGCAACCAAGCCCGACCATCCGAAGAGCCCATACCGAACTTCCCATCCGTCACATACACGTGGCAGCCGCGGTGCCCGCCGACGCAGAGCCGCGCCTCGAGCTGCTGCAGATCCTCGTCCGTATACAGCGAGCGTCCGAAGCAAGCTGTGATGTAGGCGCGCTCACCCGTCGCCCCCGCGCCGCCGTGCTTGCCATCCGAAGCCACTGGCGTCCCGGCGGAGGCATTGGCCGCGTACGTGTTTTTCATCATCAGCGTATCGGTGTGCTGGTGCTCGGTCCTGAAAACGTGCTGCAGGATCCAGGCCTCCACCGTGTTCAGGCGAATGTGCACGGGCTTCACTTCCGCCTCTCCGCGGTAGGCGAAGAAGCGCGTGAGGATCGCGCGAAGGGTGGCGGCCACCTCGTCCGAACTGAGATCCGGGTCGAGCTCGAGGGCAGCGGCGAGTGCCCTGCGGTCGGGCGCATAGACCCGCGTTTTCCGGCCGAGCACGCGGCTCCAGCGAATCGTCTGCTGGTCGAGGAGACGCTTGTTTTCCGCCATCCACTGCTGGCGATTCAGGTTCTGAAGGCGTGCAAAATACGCCTCGGCATGCTGCGCACGAAGCGTCTCCAGTGCGGGACGGGACGGCAGCTCACGCGCATAGACGTAGGACTCGATGCCGAGCCAGAGGGTGTCACTGAGGATTGCCGCACGCCGGCTCCGGGACACTTCCTCGAGCAGCGCCTCCGTCGGACGGTCGAGCCACTTATGCGCGAGCCCGATGACGAGGTTCATGTAGAGGTCCGCGCTGCCATCCTCCGTAAACGACAGAAAATCCGGCGTGAAGGCATAGTCTCCCGCTGCCGTCCACACCAGATTTTCCGCTCTTTTCCGCTCGTCTTCTGTTCCAGCCATACCTCACCTCAGTCAAATACTTCTCTCCCGCCGCGGTCCGGGATCCGTGCAGTGATCACGTCGCGGATCAGCTGCTGCTCATGTGGGTCGAAGCACTTGTTGACGATGCCCATGTCGAGGGCCGTGCGGATCGAGATACCGAACTGCATGAGGCCGATCGCATCCTGCAGGCCGCGCAGGTCCACCGCCCGCTCCGAAATCTCCGCGTGCTCCGCCTTGTCATTCAGCTCATAAAAGAGCTTCACAAACTGGTCACGCCAGCTCTTCCGGATCGTCAGGAAGCGACCCTCGAGCACACGGCAGAGGTTCTCCTCCGAGATGATCGGCATCGCGATGACGAGAAAACGCGACGCCAGCGCCTCATTGAGCTCGCGCGTGCCTTCGTAGCCGTAGTTCATCGTCGCGATGAAACGTGTCGCCGGATGCAGCTGCAGCCGCTCATAGCCCGGCACATCGATGACCCGCCGGTGATCCAGCACACTGTGCAGCACCGCCAGCGCCTCGTTCTTCGCCATGTTGATCTCGTCGAGCACCGCGAAGCCGCCGTATTTACCCGCGAGGTAGACCGGCCCCGGTTTGAACACGACCCGACTTCCATCGAAGCTGTCCGCCCCGATCATCGACGCCGCATCCATCCCCACATGGAAGGACACATCCCACACCGGGCGCTCAAACAGCGCCGCCAGATTCTCGCAGAGGATGTTCTTGCCCGTCGCCTTCGGCCCCGACAGCAACAGATTTCGCCCGCTGAGAAGCGCCGCGATCGCCGCCTCCCAGATTTCCCTGCCATAATACGGACACTCCGGCGTCGGGATTCTCGCCACCAACTCCTGTGTTAATACGGATGCATCGGAAGCATACGCCTGCGCCTTATTCAGAAGATCCGAATCCACGCCATCCTTCTGAAGTAATTGAATTAAATTCTCTTTCACTTTCATATTCACATCTCGTCCCACTACTCGTAATCGAAGTTCAGAAACATAGGTTTGATTTCGACGACTTCATCGTACTCCTTCTGCGAGACGGTGACGCTCGAGTTCAGGGCCTGCAGGTCCTTCTTCACGAGGGCGAGGGCGTCCGCCGGTGTTTCAGCGCGGCCCTCGCGGATCACGCGGATCATGCGTTCGATCACAACCGGGTGGGCATAGCGGGCCGGCACGTCAAGGGCTTCACCGACGAGCGCGTGCTCCATCTGCTCGACGGCAGAAGCATTGGCCTCACGCACCTTCTGCACGTTGTTCTGTGCGTTCGGCAGCACACGCGACGCGGCGAGCAGAAAGATGATCGCGAAGCCGAAGAACACGACGTAGATCGCGGTCGTACCGCCCTGCAGGAGTCGGACAATGCCGAAGGCCGTCGCGCAGATGGCCATGATGAGGACGACGAGGGCCACCCATTTCGCGCTCGGATTCACGCGCTGGACGATGCGGAGCTGCTTCGCAGACGCGGAGAGCTGGCGGTACAGTGCCGGCTGCTTCTCAAGCGTCGCCTTCTCCGCCTCGAGCTTCTCGATCGTTGCTTCGGCAGCCGGCGTGAGGTGCTCGGCGTAGCGCCGCTTCTCTTCCTCTTCCGCGGCACGCAGCTTCTGCTCGGCCTCGCGGCTGTGGGTCGGGAGCTCCGGACAGCGCTTCGCGACCTCCTCGAGAAGCGTGTCCGCGAACGGCTCAGCCTGCACAGCACAGCGGATCTGGTGCCCGCTCTTCAGCTCCACGACGATGTACGCCATACTGCCGAAGATCCCCTTGCCGGTGAAGCCGCCCTTCGACATCGCGACCTGCTTGAAGATGCGGTTCATGTCCGTGAAGAGGACGTAACGGCTCCGGTCCAGCATCAGCGAGGACAGGAACACGGCCCGATCGCTGACGCCGAGACGCCCGATCTTCACCATGTGCTTCTTTTCGATATTCAGTTCCTCCGGAGACAGGTCCGTGGCCACGGCTGATAAAAACATTCCCATAATTTCGTCGATCCTTTGCTGTAGATTTACAAAAGGCGGAAGTGCCGCCACCTCCGCCTTTCGCATGAATATTCAGTTTTAAGTTTATGCCTTCGCAGGCTTCTTCGTAGCCTTCAGGAAGAGACCGAGGAAGAGAATGGCGACGATGATGCCGATCGGATAAGCGACCATGGTGTTGTAGATCGTCGCGCCCTCTGCAGTCTTCTGGTTCACGAAGCCACCGAGACACTCCGGAGCGAGGATGAAGTAGGTCGCGCTGACGGCGCTCATGAAGGTCGCCGGTACAGCGGTGATCCAGTAGTTCTTCTTCTCGCGGAAGAGGTACATCGATGCGGCCCAGAGGACGATCATCGCGAGGGTCTGGTTCGTCCAGCTGAAGTAACGCCATACGATGGTGTAGTCGAGCTGGGAAATGATGGCACCGGCACCGAGTACCGGGATCGTCAGCATTAACCTCGTCTTCCAGTTCTTCATGTCGAGGCCAGCCCAGTCGGCGATGGTCAGACGTGCGGAACGGAAGGCGGTATCACCAGAGGTGATCGGGCAGGCGATAACGCCGAGCATCGCGAGTGCGACACCGATGGAGCCCATGGTCTTGATGCAGACGTCGTAAACGGCGGCAGACTGACCACCTGCGAGGCTCTCCTGCAGTCCGGTCGAAAGTCCACCGGTCTTCTCATAGATCGCGCAGCCGGCAGCGGCCCATACGAGGGCGATGATGCCTTCGCCGACCATCGCGCCGTAGAATACGAAGTGGCCCTGCTTCTCGCTCTTCAGGCAACGTGCCATCAGCGGGGACTGGGTAGAATGGAATCCGGAAATCGCGCCGCAGGCGACGGTGATGAACATGAAGGACCAGATCGGGGTTCCCTTCGGGTGCATGTTGTAGAAGTTCGTCCAGATCTCAGGGATCGTGTAGGCCGGATTCGTCATAATACCGAAGATAACACCGACAGCCATCGCGATCAGGCAGATACCGAAGATCGGGTAGATACGTCCGATGATGGCATCGATCGAGATGAAGGTGGCGATGAAGTAGTACAGCAGGATGATGGCGAGCCAGAAGGAACCGTTCGCCAGCAGTCCGGTGCCGGTGCCTGCCGGATCGATCATCTTGACGATCAGGCTGGCCGGGCCCTTCGCAAATACGGTACCGACCATGACGAGGAGAACGACCGAGAATACACGCATGACGTTCTTCATAGCACCACCGAGATACTTACCGGTGACCTCCGAGATGGAGCCACCGTTGTTTCGCTCGGAAAGCATACCGGAGAAGTAATCATGGACACCACCGGCGAAGATGGTACCACAGGTGATCCACAGGAAAACGACCGGGCCCCAGAGTGCACCCTGCAGGGCACCGAAGATCGGGCCGAGGCCGGCGATGTTCAGAAGCTGAACCAGGAACAGCTTCCACTGTGGCATGACGACGTAATCGACGCCATCATTGATTCTGACGGCCGGTGTTTCACGGTCATCCGGTCCGAAGGTGCTGTCGACGAGCTTACCATAGGTAAAATAGCCGGCGACGAGTGCGATCAGACATAAGAAAAAGCTAGTCATACAAGCCTCCTTAGCGCAGTGGACATACTAAGGCCATACGGAATTGCATGGACATATCCCCCTCCACTGCTTTTATTAATTTCCATCTTAGTCTTCTGAAATTTAATATTCAATAGTTTTTGTGAAATCAATTTTCGGGAATTTAGATGTTTTGAAATATTCATGCAGATTGTACGAAAATATTTTTTATTTTTGAGCAGAAATCATCTTGAATTCTGGCAGAAGCGTGATTCACGGGGTGTCATGGGGGCGAGGGTTTACAAAATCAAGTACAGCCGCCCGGCCCTCTTGACAAGTGAATTCCATCAATGGTACATTAGCACTCCAAAACCATGTAATGGAGTGGATTTTTCTGAAGCGACAATGCGCGCTTTATTTTTCGCCACACAGCCGGGAGGCTCTCCCCGCTGCGTGGCCTTTTTTTGCGCAGTTTATGGGGTCTGACCCCATTAAATTTTTCTAAACAAAATCTAAAGCTGGAGTTTATGGGGTCAGACCCCCTTACGAAATTCTTAAGATGATGCCCGGCAGCCGCGGGGTCTGACCCCATCGGACATTCGGCATCCCTGTTCCGGGGCCATGACGGGGTCAGACCCCCAGTCGTCCCGGGAAGCCAGGATGTGCAGCTACTATAATGAAGTAAAGGAGAACTTATGGACCAGACATTTATGAAGGAGCGTCCGATCGTGCCGCTCGTGATTTCCATGGCGATTCCGATGACGATTTCCATGCTCGTGAACTCGCTCTACAACATCATCGACAGCTACTACGTCGCGCGCATCAGCGAGCAGGCGATGACCGCGCTGTCCCTCGTCTACCCGGCGCAAAATCTGCTCATCGCGGTGACGGTCGGCTACGGCATCGGCATGAACGCCGTGATCGCGTATTCGCTCGGCGCGGGGCTTCAGAAACAGGCGAACACCGCCGCGACCCTCGGTCTTCTCGGAAACATCCTTCACGGCATCCTCATCAGCGTGCTCTGCATCTTCGGGATGTCGGCCTTCGTAGGACGATTTTCGGACAATGCTGACATCATCCGCCTGGGCACCGAGTATGCACGTATCGTCTTCCTTTTCGGTGTGCCGAATGCTGCCGCGATTTCCTATGAGAAGATGTTCCAGGCGATCGGCCGCATGAAGGTTTCGATGATCAGCATGCTAATCGGCTGTCTCGTCAATATCGTACTCGACCCGATCATGATCTTCGGCTTCGGTCCGATCCCGGCCATGGGGATCGCCGGCGCGGCCTGGGCGACCGGCATAGGACAGGTCGTCTCCCTCCTCCTCTACCTCGTCGTCTACTACCGCGACCTCGCGAACATCCCGGTCCGCATCGCTCCGCGGAAGATGCATCAGGTCGGCGCCACCCTCGTAAAGGTCTACAGCATTGGCATCCCGGCAGCCCTCAATCTGGCGCTGTCTTCCCTGATGATCACCGTGCTGAACGGCATCCTCGCCGTCTACTCCGCGTCGTATGTGCTCGTGCTCGGCGCGTATTACAAGCTGCAGACCTTCATCTACCTCACCGCCAACGGGATCGTCCAGGGCATGCGGCCGATCTGCAGCTACAACTACGGTGCCGGCGAGTTCCGGCGGCTGAAGGCGATTTTCCGCACCGGACTCGCGATGGTGAGCGGCGTCATGGTGATCGGCACGCTGCTCTGCATTCTGCTGCCGAACCAGCTCATCGGGATTTTTGCGTCCAATGCTGACACCATCCAGCTGGGGCGCGAGGCGCTGCTCATCATCTGCCGCGGCTTCATGCTTTCCGGCGTCTCCGTCACCATCTCCGGCGTCCTCGAGGGCCTCGGCAAGGGCGCGGAGTCCCTCGTGATCTCCCTCGCTCGCAATATCGTCGTGCTCCTGCCACTCGCCTATGTCCTGAGTCAGGCGATCGGCGCCGCCGGCGTATGGCACGCCTTCTGGATCACCGAAGCCACCGCCGCTGTCCTCTCGATCCTCCTCTTCCGCCGCATCATGCGGAAGATCCAGGCCGAGGCGCAGAACTGACGGGGTCTGACCCCATTAAATTTTTCTAAACAAAATCTAAACTTGGAGTTTATGGGGTCAGACCCCCTTACGAAATTCTTAAGACGGAAGGTTAAACATGACACAAACCGGGAGTGCATCGTAGTGATACACTCCCGGTTTTGTATTTCATGATCTATGGATATCCAGAAACTCCAGGGCGGGTGCCGGATGGAGGCATTGGCCTGAAAGGGTCTCCGGCAGTTGGTCACCAGGTGCGATGCGCATCACTCCGTGATGGCCCAGACACGTGCCGGGAGGCCGGTCGCACCTTCGATGCGCGGGTAGGAAATGAGGACGACGGCACCAGCAGGCTGCACCTGATCGAGGTTCGCGAGGACTTCTACCTGAAGCTTGCCCTGGTCGAGGACATAACGCTCGCAGGCGAGATCACCCTCTGCCTCGGCGACCGCGGACGAATCCGTGTCGAGGGTCTCGTGGCCATTGGCGGCGGCGTGGCGGACCTCATAGATGTACTTGAGTGCCTCGAGCGACCAGCCCGGTGCATTCTCATGGCCGTCGGCATCGATGCCGGACAGTGCGTCGATATCCGGCCACTTCTTGTACCAGTCGCTGCGAAGTGCCACCAGTGCCCCCTCCGGGATCTCGCCGTACTGCGCCTCATATGCGCGAATGTCGTCGACCGTTACCGTGTAGCGCGGATCCTGCTTCGCCTGCTCGGAAATGTCGATGACCACCAGCGGGAAGATGAGATCATGCACGTCGTACTGCTCGGACAGTGCTCGTCCCTGCACGAAGTGTCCCGGGAAATCGATGTGGGTACCGAACTGACCCGGGAACTTGAAGGTCTGGATCAGGCACTCCAGCTCCGGCTTGCCCCAGTCCCACACCGTCGTGCCCAGCTCGACCGAGCCCTCCGGGATGCCCGACCAGTACGGACTCTCGTTGTTTAATGAGTGGGAAAGCTCCACCCACTTATACTTCTTTGCTTCCTTTAATGCATCCCAAAGCTTGTACTCTGCCATAATATCGTCTCCTTTCGGGTAACCTTTTCTTACGTGATGAAATCATCATAACACCTCCGTTTGATCATGCCTAATACCGGATATTTCGAATCAGTTATAGATTAATCCTATAGTTAAAAGGCGTTTATTTATAAGTGCAGGCATGCTGACTGCCATTCTATTCCGTATGATGGGTTCCATTTCAACGGCAGCGGTCAAACCCTGTTCGTTATGTTTCAGGGACTCTTTCAGACCTTGCTCTTACGCCTGCCGATGTCGTATTATATGAGCATACAGACAGATGCCATCTGATTCCGTGATGGGCATTCCCATATTCTCTGAAAGAAGGTATGAAATGAAAATCACCTACATCGAACACTCTTGTTTTCTGGTCGAAACAGCGGAATGCTATATGTTGTTTGACTACTACTGTGGTGACGTACAGCTTCCAGAGCTGGATCCTGTAAAACCGCTGCTACTCTTTAACAGCCACGCGCACCCTGATCACTTTTCGAAGGAGATTTTCACACTGCACGAGCGATATCCGAGGTCTTTCTTCGTACTCTCGGCTGACATCCCGGTACCGGCGGCCGTTCAGCCTTTCACCTGTTCAATGCTTCCACACGAGCACCGTCTCATCCAGCTCGCAGGCGGGCGGGCAGCTGTAGTGCCGACATCCGCTGACAAGCTGGTTCAGCCGGTGGACACAAAACAACAGGAAGCTGTCTTTCGTGCAGGCATCCTGCGGGCGAGCGAAACTTCGATGAAGCCTCATCCTACATCAGAGGCGAGAATGGATGATAAGGCACCGGATGCACCGAACGTACATAGTATCACAGATGCTTCGATCATCGACGTTTCCATCGACACTCTCCGCTCGAATGATGAGGGCGTCGCGTTCATCGTCCGGCTCGGCGACCTCCGCATCTACCATGCCGGTGATCTCAACAACTGGTGGTGGGACGGCGATGTGGAGGATCAGAAGCTCGCGGACATCTACCACGAAGAACTCGAGCGCATCCGCGGACGACATTTCACAGCCGCCTTTATCCCCCTCGATCCTCGCCTCAATGGCTGGTGGAAGGGCATCGAGGATTTCATGCACTATGCCGACGCCGATCGGATCTTCCCGATGCATAACTTCGGCGAAAAGGGACTACCGAAGAAGTTCCTCGCCCTCGACTGTGCTGCCGGCTATAAGAACCGCATCTGCGATGTCGAGGAACCGCTGACCCGCTGGAAACTCTAAGATTTTTCGCAATAGGTGTCTCTGAAGATTTCAGGCATTATGCTTTTTCGCAATAGGTGTCCTGAAAAAATCCGGGCATTATGTTTTCTCAAACATCGCCCTGCTTCATGGGCTGTTTTTCCTTATTTTGACGCAATAGAGCTTCCTTTTAGAAAAGGGACATTACCTCAGGTAATGTCCCTTTTCTTATTATGACCGATTTTGTGTCAAATCTTTTGAAAATCTAATGCCCTTTTTTCTGATGCTCTTTTATTGCGAAAAAACATAATGTCATATTCTATTCAGAGCGCGATATCGTCAAACTTGGTTAATGTCTTTTTTCCCCAGGCCCCGGTATTGCGTCAAATTCAGAAAAAACTAATGTCACAGAGCCTGCGCAGGCCTGTTCTGCAAAAAGAGCTCCGATATCGCGCTTACGTAAAGGCCTTTTCTTCGCTCAGTGCGAGGCTTCCATCAAACCCGCTCATCATCATCGAGAAGCAGCGTGGTGTGCCGTTCGCATCCACGAAGGAAATACCGTGGTGCGGTGTATCGCCTGGGAAGGAAAGCTGCAGGTAGATCGACTGACCGGCTGCGAGCTTCGGTATACTGCTCTTCTCGGTGCCATGGAAGTAGATATCGTCGGATCCCGCCTCAAAATCCATTTCCAGTGTGTAGATACGAACGTCGGTCAGTGTCTCGGTCGCTGTCAGCTTCGCAAACTGGCTGTATGCATCGTTCTCAAGCACGATCATCGCCGCGCGGTCCGCCGCACTCAGCATCCCACCATCTACAAAGGTTCCCGTAACTGCCAGATTTCCAGTGCTCATACTTTCCTCCTTTTCTGCTGCATCCGCAGCCGTTGCATCCCCCATCGCGAGGCTGAGCTCGCGCACTTCGTCGTCGCTGCCGAAGAGGTCATAGCCGCCGAGGTGCTGGTAACGCATGTACTCATACCACTCGTCGGTCTTCTCGTTCAGTTCCTCCACGCGGCGGATCTGGAAGCTGCTGTAGTGCATCTGCCCGAGGTCCTCATCATAGAACTCGACGCAGAACACGAGGCCCTGCCCATTCATGCCGAGCCAGGTGCAGCGGCCCTCATAATTCAGATAGATTTCCGCGTCCACACACGCATCCTGATACAGGAACTTCGACGGATCGTTCGGATCGAAACCGAGGTAGAAGCTATCCGTGTAGCTCGTGCCGGCATCGGTATCGAAGCTCGTCTCCGTCGTGCAGCCCTCGTTCTCGTAGAGGCCCATCACCGTACGGCTGAACGTGTCGCTGCTCCCAAACATGTTCTTCTCAAGTGCTGCTGCGATTTCGCCTGCATTGCCCTCCCCGATCGCTTCGACGTTCACGATCCCGCAGGCCGGCTCGGTCAGGCAGAAGTGGCCGCCCCACGCGCCGTGGTAGAGGTCGAGGTAAGCGATCATGCCGTCGTTCGAGACGAAGGTCGGCACGACATGCTCGCCGTGCATGATGGTCAGCAGCTCTGCGCTCACGTAATCCTTATAGACGCCGTCGACCTCATACTCCTTGCCATAGTCAATGCTTCCGACCCCGAACGCAGCCTCGGTCCACTCATTCTGCTCGATGCGGACGGTCATGCGGCCATCCTCGTAGTTGACGAAAAGCGCATCGTCGAAGCTGAGCTTCAGATCATGACGCTCCGCGTTCATCACGTCCCCACTCGTACCCGCCTCGCGTGCATCTTCAAGCCTGTCTTCCCAGTCCTCTCCGGAGAGAACACGACCCGAAGCAGCATCATACTGATAGATCGTCTGCATTGGCTTAAGCTCGCAGTTGTAGAGACCGCCGCCCGCCATCACGTGGACCGGCACCGCGACCACGAGCTCGCCGTCGTCGTCCAGATACATCGGGAGGTCCGACGTGATGTTGTCGTCCGCGAGGGTCTGCATGCGGTACTTCATGAACTCGGCGTAGAGGCTCTGGCGTTCGGCCTCGCCCGCGCTGCTGTAATAATCGGAATCGTACATATAGCGCACGGACTGGTCGAACTCGTAGGCAGCGGCCCTTCGGATCACACGAAGAAGTGCGGCCTCAACGGTTTCGCCGCTCTGCAGCTCGAGGGTCAGCGGTGCGTCGTCCTCGTCATCGTCAAAATCGTCGAAATCGTCTGCATCGGTCGGCACACCACGCACCAGCAGCTGCGCGAGCTCCTTCGCCGACATGCGCGTGCCGTCCGTGAGGTTCAGGTTGTACGCGTAATACTCGGTATAATCGTCGAGGTTGCTGCTCTTCGTGAGGACGAGGCTCAGCGTGTCGCCGTTCAGGTAGCTGTCGTAGTCGACCTCGATCCAGCCCACGTAGTCGTCCTCCTTCTGGCTCGTCACATCCTCGCAGGCCTGCGCGATCGCCTGGTTAATTTCCTTCGCGCCGGCGCTGTCGGAGCAGATCTTTGGCACATGATAAGAAACATCGGTCCGATCCGCCGGGCCGTCGTTCACCTCGCCCTCGAAGGTGTAGCTGTCCTGCACGAGCGTCTTCAGCAGCTGCTCCTTCTTATCCTCGTCGAGCGCCGTAAAGTCGATGTCCTCCGGGAGCGCCGACGTCGATTTGTCCGTGCTCTCCACCTTCGACGTAGTGCCGCCGGATGGCTTCGGCCCCGCCTGCGCCGGCTTCTTTCCACAGCCCGTCAGAAACAGAAGCATGCCGAAAAGGCACAGACCTGCCATCCAGCCGGTACGAAGCTTCCGGCTCGAACACCGCCCCGCGCTCACTCTTCTCACATCGCCTGCGCTGAACTTCTCATGCTCTTTTCTGTGCATCACACGCCTCCTTTCCAGACGAGAATTACAGATACGACGAAATAGCCGGGAATATACAACATCCCCAGTCGTTTCTCACTCTTTAAATCACGAACACCCGCAGGATGGCCACGCGCTGCCCGCCACCTGCTCTCTACTATTAATCTATCATAGATAGAAGGAAAAATGTTCTTCGTTTGCGCATTTTTTCTTACAAATCAGTAAATTTTGCACAAATTTAATAGTAGCCATGAACCACTTAAGGCTTGCAGTTTATGGGGTCTGACCCCATAAACTTCTGTTTAGATTCTGTTTAGAAAAATTTAATGGGGTCAGACCCCCTTACGAAATTCTTAAGATGAGGACTTCGCGGCGTTCACGTTCTTCACGACGAGGGCGGTGAGGGCGAACAGGGCGATGACGTTCGGCACGACCATGAGCTGGTTGAACATGTCGGAGAGCTCCCACACGAGGTCACTGGAGGTCAGGGTGCCGAGGAAGATGAAGACGAGGGCGATCAGGGTGTAGACGCGGCTGCCGCGGTCGCCGAAGAGCCAGATCACGTTGATCTTTCCGAAGAGGTTCCAGCTGAGGATCGTCGAGAAGGCGAAGAAAAAGAGGCAGATGGCGACGAACATCGCACCGAGGCGCTCGCCGAAGACGGTGCCGAAGGCGGTCTGCGCGAGATTGGCCTTGCCGATGGTCTCCGGGATCACGCCGCCCGCGAGGATACCGTCACTCGTATACATCGTCGAGATGATAACCAGCGCATTGAGGGTCAGCACCACATAGGTGTCGATGAAGACACCGACCATCGCGACCACACCCTGCTCATGCGGGCAGGAGACATTGGCCAGCGCATGCGCATGCGGGGTCGAACCCATACCGGCCTCGTTCGAGAAGAGACCGCGCTTCGCCCCCTGGCTAACCGCAGTCTTCAGGGCATAGCCGAAGCCACCGCCGATGATGGCCTGCGGCTGGAAGGCGTAGCGGAAAATCATCGCGAAGGTCGCCGGCAGATACTGGATGCGCAGCACGAGCACCGCGAGGCCGCCGATCAGGAACACGAGCGCCATCACCGGCACGACCTTCTCGGTCACGGACGCGAGGCGCTTGACGTCGCCGAGGAAGATGGCACCGCAGAAGATCACGAGGGCAATGCCGACGATCCACGACGGCACACCGAAGGCGGTACTGATCGTCGAGCCGATCGAGTTGGACTGCACCATGCAGCCGAAGAAACCGAGCGCGAGGATGATCGCCACCGCGAAGAAGCGAGCGAGGAACTGGCCGAAGTGACCGCGGAATGCGGTCGTGATGTAGTAGACCGGGCCGCCGTGGATACTGCCGTCCTCACGGACCACTCTCGTCTCCTGCGCGAGGATCGCCTCCGCGTAGATGGTGGCCATGCCGAAGAAGGCGATGACCCACATCCAGAAGATCGCGCCCGGGCCGCCGGTGAGGATCGCACCACTCGCGCCGACGATGTTGCCGGTGCCGACCTGTGCCGCGATGGCGGTCGCGAGGGCCTGGAAGGAGGACATGCCGGCGGCGTGTTTCTTACCGGAGAGACTCAGCTCACCGAAGGTCTTCTTCATCCCATAGCCGAAGTAGCGGATCTGGACGAAGCCGGTCCGGATGGAGTACCAGAGACCCACGCCGAGAAGCAGGATCACGAGAACATAGTCGGACAGATAGGAATTGATCGTCTGGACAAGTGATAGCAGCATAATGTAGAACCCCCTGAAAATCATGATGTGCTGTCACTTCGGAGAATTGAAAGATGGTATCGCGGTCTGGTGCCCGGCCCCATGCAAGCATGGGCTTTGGCTCGTTTCTCGCGAAAAAAAAGAGCCTTCCGTTTCCGGCAGGCTCAAGAACTTCTACGCAAATACAAATACGTGTACGACATTGTACACACGATGATTTCACTTGCAGCTTCGTTCTTTTGCCTGAGAGATTCGGCGCATGCGCACCTTACACCTTCGGCATCCAACTGAATGGAATTCTCCAAAGCGCCCTCCATGTTCGGTTTCTTGCGATTCCTAACACTTCAACGGGTGAAACAATGTGGTAACACTACCATAAGTCTATACTATATGCAAGTGGTTTTTTCAGCGGATAAAGTTCGTGCGTGCACCCTTCTCCACCTCCGGGTGGTCGATGCCCGCCTTCCGTCCCGCTTCGATGCACTTCAGCATCCACGCCATATTGCGGGCGAGATTCCGCATCGTCTGCATACCCTCGAGGTCCTGTCCGGCTTCACCCGGCACACGGCCATGCGCGACATTCCAGTAGGTGCATGGCACGGTCGGCATGTTGTTGATGCCGAAGTACTTCTCGAGCACATCGACGGAGGCAGTCGTGCCGGCACGTCTCGCTACAGCGACTGCTGCGCCCGGCTTGAACGCGAAGGCTGTGCCGCCGGCATAGAATGCGCGGTCGAGCAGCGACTGGATGCGGCCGCTCGGGTGCGCATAGTACACCGGTGTGCCGAAGATGAAGCCATCCGCTTCCTGTGCCTTCGCGATGAAGGCATTCGTCACGTCATCATCAAACACACAGCCCTTCTCCGTGCACTGGCCACAGCCGATGCAGTCCCGGATCGCCTGCCCGCCGATCTGGAAGATCTCATAATCGATGCTCTCCTTCTTCAGCTGCTCACCGATCTCCGTGAGCGCACGATTCGTATTCCCATCTGCCTTCGGACTTCCATTCAGCATTAAAACCTTCATATCTTACCTCCATGTAAAAAATCTATGCGGACAGGGGTCTGACCCCGTGCGGGCATCGCGGTCACGCCTCGCCGACCAGCTTCACCACGCGGTAATCGTGGTGCACGGCCTCGAGGTACTTCCCGAAGACGTCCGCGGTTCGGAGCTTCAGCGACGAGGTGTTCACGCACGGGTGGCAGCCGACATACTCGCCCTTCAGGACGTCCTCGTCAACCAGCAGCTGCACGTGATTCTCCGTGTCGTTCATGAGGCCCATGATGCTCACTGCGCCCGGGTGGATCTCGAGGAACTCCATCATCTGCTCCTCCTTCGCGAAGCTCAGGCGCGCGGAGCCGATCTGGTGCGACAGCTCCTTCGTCTTGAAGACCTTGTCGCCCGGCATCATCAGCAGGTAAAACTCCGTCTGCTGGCGGTTGCAGAGAAACAGATTCTTGCAGATCAGGCAGCCGAGCGCCGCGTCGATCACCTCGCACACCTCCATCGTCGTCGCCGGCGCATGATCTGTCCGCTGGTACGAGATCCCCAGCGAATCGAGCAGATCATACACACGCATCTCCTTCGGCTCACGCCCCTCCGCCGTCGCCGGCCGTCCATCAAATAATTGCATCTTTCTCTCCTCTTTAAACTTAATGGGGTCTGACCCCATAAACTTTTGTTTAGATTTAGTTTATAAAAATTTAATGGGGTCAGACCCCCTTACGAAATTCTTAAGACTTGAGTTCCTGGGTGCGCACCAGGGCGGCGTAGGCGCCGTTCCGGGCCATGAGCTCGTCGTGGCTGCCGAGCTCGATGATGCGGCCGTCGTCGATGACGGCGATGCGGTCCGCGTTCTTCACGGTCGCGAGGCGGTGCGCGATGACGATCGTGGTGCGGCCCTGCGAGAGCTTCTCGAAGGTCGCCTGGATGCGGGCCTCGGTCACACTGTCGAGCGCGGAGGTCGCCTCGTCGAGGATCAGGACAGGCGGGTTCTTCAGGAAGATCCGCGCGATGGAGATCCGCTGCTTCTGACCACCGGAGAGCAGGACACCCCGCTCGCCGACATTGGTTTGATAGCCCTCCGGCATCGCTGCGATGTCGTCCGCAATCTCTGCCTTCGCAGCCGCAAGCATCACCTCTTCCATCGTCGCATCGAGACGACCGTAGCGGATATTGTCGGCAATGCTGCCGGCGAACAGGAACACATCCTGCGAAACGACGCCGATGTTCTGGTGCAGGGACTCCTGCGTCACCATGCGGACATCGTGCCCGTCGAGGTAGATCGCGCCGTCCGTGACATCGTAGAAACGCGGAATCAGCTGGCTGAGCGTCGTCTTGCCGCCGCCGGAGGAACCGACGAAGGCCACGGTCTCACCCGGCCGGATGTCGAGCGACACGTCGTGCAGGATGCCCTGCCCCTTCTGGTACGCGAAGGACACGTGATCGACGCGGATCTCACCCTGCACGTCCTCCAGCGCAAGCGCGCCCGGGCTGTCCTGGAGCTCCGGCTCGGTCCGCATCAGCTCCACGAAGCGATGCAGTCCCGCCGTGCCGTTCGCGATCACCTCCGTGGTATTCGCGAGCTTCCGGATCGGATTCACGAAGGCCGACACATACATGCTGAACGCGATCAGGTCAATGACGGTGAGCTGGTCGTTCATGATGAGGGCGCCACCGACCGCGATGACCACCACGGACATCATGCAGAGGCAGAACTCCATCGTCGAATGAAATTCCGCCATCGCGCGGTGGAACCCGAACTTCGCGCTCCGGTAGCCTGCATTGGCCTTCTCAAACTTCTCGAGCTCCTCCCCCTCGTTCGCGAAGGCCTTCGCCGTCCGGATGCCGGACAGACCCGACTCGAACTCGGTGTTGATCAGGGAAACCGTTGACTTCACCTTGCGCGAGGCGTCGCGCATGTGGAAACGGCAGCGCAGCACCACCGACAGGAAGATCGGCAGCATGAGCGTCAGCACGAGTGCGAGCCGCCACTGGATGGTGAACATGATGACGAGCGCGCCGAGGATCGTCACCGAGCTGATGAAGATGTCCTCCGGGGCGTGGTGCGCCATCTCTGTCACGTCGAAGAGGTCCGTCGTGAGGCGGCTCATGAGCTGGCCGACGCGGTTATGGTCGAAGAAGCTGTAGTTCAGCTCCTGGATGTGCCGGAACAGGTCGCGGCGGATGTCGGCCTCGACGCGCGCGCCGAAGTTGTGGCCCCAGTACGTGATCACGTAGTAAAACACGGAACGCAGCACGTAGGCGGCGGTCACGACGGCCATCACCGTCCAGAAGGTGCGCCAGGCGTTCGCCGGCAGCAGCGTGTACATGCACCAGCGCGACACCGCTGGAAAGGCGAGATCGATCACCGCGATCGCCAGCGCACTCACCATGTCGAGGTAAAACAGCTTCCGGTGCGGTCGGAAATACGAGAGAAAAATCCGGAGTTCCGACCAGTTTTTGAAGTCTTTTTGTGTTGTGTTCTGATTCTTAAGTTCCATACATCACCTGCCTGGCAGTTTATGGGGTCTGACCCCATAAAATTTTTCTAAACAAAATCTAAAGTTAAAGTTTATGGGGTCTGACCCCCTTACGAAATTCTTAAGATGAGAAATTTCGCGTGGGCGGCCTGCGTCCACAGGGGATATTCTAGCAGATTCCGTACTATAAAACTACAAATCACATGTCAAAACACACGCCGGAAATGATCAAAAAAAGAGCCGGAGGTCTCCCTCCGGCTCCGCATCCTTAACGGAATTATTTATTTTCCTTCGCAGCGAGTGCAGCGGCTTCCTTCGTCGCCGGTGTTACCAGCGCCTTCTCTGCCGGTGCCTCTGGCTCATCGACCTCAGCTGCCTTGCCATGCTGATGTGCTGTGACATGAAGCACAGTATCGGTAAGCGGTGTCTTGATCTCAAGCTTGCCTTCCTTCGCGATGTCGAGATCACCGACGGTCAGTCTCGTGCCGACCGGATACTTCGCGAGATCGATCACGATATGATCGACGAGGTCCTTCGGATAGCCGACGAACTCGACCTCCTCACAGGTCTTCGTCAGGAAGCCCTGCGCCTTCTCTGCATTGATAAACTCGATGACTGCCTTCGAGTGGATCTTCTCATCGTTCAGCAGCTGCTGGAATGTAACATCAATATACTGATGCTTCATAGCATCGAAATCCACGCTCTTGATCAGAACGGAATACTTCGTACCATCGACCGAAAGCTCTGCCTCGGAGCCGACATGATGATCCTGGAAGAACATGCCGAGATCCTTCTGCGTCATGATGATCGCGAGGGACTCCTTCATTGCCTTACCACTGATCGAACCGGTCGCATAGCCTTCTCTTCTAAGCTTCTTTCCCTTGACGCTCAGATCTCTTGTCTTCGCCTCTAATGTCTCCATAACTACCTCCTGTGGCCTCTGCCACTGAAAATGTTATCCACGTCCACAGTGGGCGCGGCAGAAACATCGTAACATCCCCGGCAAATTTCCCGCGAAAGATTTCTGCTCTTACAGGATGTAAGGGCCGTGGTGATACGGTGCACAGACAACTATCTGTAACGCCATTATGGTAGTCCTTTTTCGGCTTGAAGATTCACCAAATTTGTATTTTTTTCAGGGGCTGTTTTCGCCACTTTTTCGGCGCAGACTTCACAGAATCGACATATTTTCGTTTGGCTTTGGCCAATGCAGGCGGCCTCGAAACAGGTGGCTGCGCGTAAAGATGGATTCGGTCAATACATGCAGCGCCCCTCTGGGCCCTGTCTGCACAATGGTTCGATTCAGATCCCGAACTCCACCAGCGCCTGGTCAAGCGTCGCGATGTCGGCGTCGCTGAGTGTCCAGTCGAGGGCGTGGCAGTTCTCGATCGCGCGGGCGCGGTGCTGTGTGCCGAAGAGGGCCGTCGTGAGGAAGGACTTCTGAAGCGCCCAGTTCACGGCGATCTCCGAGAGCGGTACACCGCCGCGGGCAGCTGAAATCTCATCCATCACGCCGAGAAGCTTCTGCGCCTTGCTCCAGCCCGGCTCGCGGAAGAACTTGTAGAAGCGGTTCCGGCTGTCCATGGTTTCATAGGTCCGGAGCTCGCGGTAACGTCCGGTGAGTAAACCTCCGCCGAGGACGCCATAGCCCATCGTCGCCATGCCGTGTGCCTCTGCGTACTTCATCTCCACCTCACGCTCGCGCTCCAGCATGGAATACTGCACCTGGATGAAATCGATGTCCGCATACTTCGCGGCCTCCTCCATTTGCGCCACACTGTGGTTGGAGAGACCGAGGAAACGGACCTTGCCAGCCTTTTTGAGTTCCATCATTGCTCCGAGCGTCTCCTCCGGTGTCGCATCGTCCTGCGGCCAATGCAGGATGTACAGGTCGATATAGTCGGTCCGGAGGTTTCGAAGCGACGCGTCGCACTGTGCGAGGATGTGGTCGCGCTTACCGCAATGCACGTACTGCCCGTTCACGAAGTCATTGCCACACTTCGTCGACAGGATCACATCCTTCCGAACACCCATCTTCTCGAGTGTCTCGCCCAGGATCCGCTCCGCCGCGCCCGCGTTGTACGCCGGCGCCGTATCGAAGATATTCACACCCTGCTCAAACGACGCCCGGATCGCATCCATCTTCGTCTCCTCCGGATTCTGATCCCAGCCCGCACCACCGATGCCCCAGGTGCCGAGACACAGCTCCGAAACCTCCAGCCCCGTCTTACCAAACACCTTATATCGCATGTTTTTCCTCCTCTAGTTTATGGGGTCTGACCCCATTAAATTTTTCTAAACAGAATCTGAACAGAAGTTTATGGGGTCTGACCCTATTAAATTTTTCTAAACAGAATCTGAACAGAAGTTTATGGGGTCTGACCCTATTAAATTCACCAAATGAGATTTTTGCCAATTTGATACAGCATTGGCGCAGGCAGGTGCCGATGGCGCAGGTGCATCAAGCTTACAGCAGCTCCCTGTAGGTCTCGATCACCTGCGCGGCGCCGAGCGCTCGAAGTGCCTCCGGGTCGGCCGTCCCCGCCACAGCGATGACCTTCGCCGCACCGGCCGCCACTGCAGCCTGCACCCCCGACTTCGCATCCTCGAATACATAGCTTCGATGGATGTCTGCGTGAAGCTTCTCCGCCGCGCGCAGGAAGATGTCCGGCGCCGGCTTTCCTGGGAAGCTGTGGTCGTTGTACGTCACCTGCTCGAGCGTAAACCAGCGCGCGAGGTCGATCTGTCGGAAATAAAACTCGACATTTTCGATCGGCGACGAGGTCGCGATCCCAAGCTTCACGCCCGCGGCCTGCAACCGGTCCAGAAACGCCGGCAGCCCGTCCCGTAGCTGATAGATATCTGCATGCGAAACGCAGATCTCCCGGTAGGTCTCCTCCTTCTCCTCGACGAGCTGCTTCACCTCCTGTTCGCTGAGCCCCTCCCCGAGGAAATGCCGGATCGTCACATCCGCATGAATCCCGTGGATGTACCGATCGAACTCCTCCTCTGTGAGGTCCCGCCCGAGATGCCGCTTCATAAACAGACTCCAGGCCTCGTTATGGTAGATCTCATCATTCACCATCGTCCCATTATAATCGAAAATCACCGCTTCTGGATATTCCATCATCACTACACCTCCTATAACAGCACCTTGGCTGTCCTGCTTTCACTACACCAGCACTTTCCGCTCGCCAATGCAAACGCCCTGTCGATCGTCACTTCGCGGAAGTTTATGGGGGCAGAGCCCCTTAATTTTTCCTTACGATGCTTCAGAAATTCTTAATGGGGTCTGACCCCATTAAATTTTTATAAAGTCCTTCATCGTCCCATCTTCGCTTTCACCTTCTCCGGCACGTCGATGATACCGAAGCGGTAGAACATCGCGTAGATGTAACTGATACCGCGGATGTCGCCGAGGTCCTTCGGGCGCTGGATGACCGGCACCGTTGTTTTCTGCGGTTGCGGCTCCTGTTTCCCGAAATCTGACATCACGCCGAGCTCTGCTGAATTCCGCCCATCCGGCATCTTCCCAAGTGCCAGCATCGCCTGCTGCCCGGAATCTGACATTCCGCCGAGCTCTGCTGACTTCTTCGTTCCCGACACCTTCCCGAGCGCCAGCATCACCGAGCTCCACGCAAGACTTTTGCTCTGCGCGCGGCGATCGATCCAGAGTTCCCGCGTGAACTCGCCATTCCGTCCACGCCGCAGCTGATAGCTGAACCCGAGCCCTGACCAGGTCTTAAACTGCGCGCCCGCGTAGGCCTGCACCACGCCCCAGAGGTTCTCCTCCGTCGGTGCTGCCCGCCACTTCTTCATCGCGCGGTAACGCCGCTGCCGCTCCGCCCCGGCGCTGATCTTCTCGACGCTGTCCGTCGCCGCAAAATACACGCCCTTCTCATACGGCAGGTACGAGTTCACCGACGGAATCGAGAGCCGAAGCTCCTCCGCCGTCGCCTGCACCGCCGCCCGGTAGTCCTGCCGCGCCCGGTACGCCTCAAACGTCGCCCGTACCTCCTCCGCGATCTCCGATTCGTACACCTCCGCCGTGATCAGCAGCTTCCGCACCTTGATCGGATTCAGCGCAAGCTCGTCCGCGATCGCCTGCAGTGACTGCCCCGCATCGTACAGCTCCACTGCTGCGTCCATCAGCTCCTCGAGGTTTCGCCCCGCATCATAGTCCGGCCGCTTCCGCTTCCTGCCACCGCCCGGCCGCCGCTTCCGCACCCTCGCCGCTTCCGCACCCGCGGCCAATGCCTCCTGCTTCACATCTTCACCTCCACCGATCGGCTCTACGCTTCCGCTACGTCGTCTTTCCGTCGCCACTACGCTCTCGCCTCTTCCACCATTGAACTCTCGTGTCATCACTATCTATATATCATATCACAAACAAAGCCGTATGGAACATCCATTCCACGCGACTTTTTTGTTCCGGCTTCGCAGGCGTCACGCGAAGGTCCTGTGCTACCGGCGGAAACATTGGCCGCGGTCAGCCGAACGAATCGTACTGCTCGTCGCGCGGCATGGCCAGCGCGAGGTCGGTTTTCTCCTCGCCGTCGGCGGTCTCGACATCCATCAGCAGAGTCCGCGTCGGCAGATCCATGTCCGTCTCGAGCTCGGTCAGGATGTAATTCACGCCCGCTTCGCGTGCCTCATCCAGCGCCTCGTCGAGTGTCCCACCCTCACCGAAGCAGTCCTGCAGGTCCACATAACGCACGTGGTAGCCCGCCGCCGTCTTCTTAATAATCGCCGGAAAATAGTATGTCATTTGCATTCTCCTTCGTTCACATCTAACACTTGTTCTTCATAAATCTTTACCATCCGTCAGCTGTATGGCAGCGCTGGTCCGGCGGCAGAACTCGGTCTTCATAAAACTTTCCTATCCATCAGCTGTATGGTGGCGCTGGTCCGGCAGCGCTGGTTCTTCCTCCATCCGCGCTGCGGCGATTTCCTTACAGAGGGCGAGCCACTGGCAGTCCGGGCAGGCCTTGTCCAGGCGATGCAGACTGATCGGGCAGGTCGCATCCGTGAACGCGCGCCACGTAAGCCGCTGCCCGTACTGAAATCCGGTCAAGCGCAGCACATTTTCATCAAAGAGTGGCGGATGCGTCGAGGTACAGCCCTCGCCACGCCGATTCGGGCACTTCGCGCAGAGATCATCTGCGCCCCGCGTGATGCAGATCTCCGTCTCCGGCTCTGCCATCAGCCGCGCCTGCATCGCCGCCATATTCCGACTGAACTCGTCTGAGTAGCCCTTACCCCTGAAATTCAGAAGACAGACACCATGATGTGGTCGTAAATGAATCATCGCTTCGCTCCTTTTCGTCCTGATCTTATTCTCACCAAATCATAAATCACCCGCGGCATTTCTCCTAGCTCTTTTTTCGGAAAGACGTGCTGAAAAAGAACGGGGGACTGATCAGTCCACCGTTCGCTCCTTATATATCCGGGGAAGCTATGATTTTAAGCATACTGTACACGCAGGGCTTATTTCAAAAACTGTGTATACCGATTTCTCTGCGAAAAGCAAAAATCAACAGTCAAAATAGACACAGCCGCTTTGATTCTGGAATCGTGTATATTTCATCGACAACGGACATAGAAAATCAGCTGCAGATTTCGATTTTTATATACACGATTTCTGAAACAGATTTTCCGTGTATAGTTTTACTTCTGACTCCCTCTCCGAAGCCTGAATTCCATATACACGATTTTTTGAAATGTTTATTTGTGTATATTCCCCCTCCAGCTGTGATTCCAGAGCATAAGTAATATATACATGGAGCTGTAAAAGACTTGATTGTGTCTATTTGCGTTCGCGATAAAGGGATTTTGTCAGGTGAAGCTGCTATACCGCGTGCTCTCTAAAGACTCACCATGCCTGGGCGCACCGTAAAAAGCGCGCCGCTTCTGCGACGCGTTCACTTTTCGAATTTGAAATCACATGCGGTCTGAAAATATTCCGTCGGGGCATCGTCTTCGTAGCCTTCTGGCGACGGCGCGCCACTTCAGGATGGATTTCATCCCTCCGCGCCAGCATATCGTCCTTACAGCATGACCAAGATGCGCCGTCGACGGTCACGCCTGTCTTTACGGCATGATCGAGTTTGCACCGTCGACGATGACGCTCTGGCCCGAGAAATAGCAGGAATCCGGGCCGGCGAGGAAGGCGATGACCGGTGCGATATCCTTCTCCGGGTCACCGAAACGCTTCATCGGGTTCAGGTTCACCTGCTTCGCGTACTCCTCCGGGAACTTCTCCGCCCAGGCCTTTGCGGCTGGCGATTCTGCGCCTGGGAGGACAATGTTTACACAGATGCCGTACTGCCCCCACTCCTTGGCCGCGATCTTCGTCAGTCCGCGCAGCGCCTCCTTGTTCGAGCCATACGCGAGCTGTCCGGCGATACCAAACATACCGGTCGCCGACGCGAAGTTAATGATGCGGCCCTCGTGCTGCTCCTTCATATAAGGGAACGCCGCCTGCATATAGTTCAACGAACCGATCACGCCACTCTGCCATGCCTTCAGCATATTGTCGTAGCTCGTCTCCTCGACCGGCGAAGACGGCACGATCGCCTGAGCATTATTCACGACAACATCGATCGTTCCATACTTCTCGACGGCCGCCTTCACGACCTCATCCACTCTCGCTCTGTCCGCAGAGTCACAGCTCATCGCGAAGCCCTCTCCGCCAAGTTTCTTGATTTCTGCGATAGTCTGCTCGATCGGCTCCAGACGACGCCCCGTCGCGATGACCTTCACGCCCCTCTTCGCGAGACAAAGGGCGATGCCCTTTCCGATTCCCTGTCCCGCACCCGTCACGATCGCTACCTTTTCATTTAACTGCTTCATGTGCCATAGACCTCCTATATCATAATATATCGATTATATTAGTTTATGGGGTCTGACCCCATAAACTTTTGTTTAGATTCTGTTTAGAAAAATTTAATGGGGTCTGACCCCCTTACGAAATTCTTAAGAAAAAAGCGGCGCCTCCGAGGGAGGTGCCGCGAGTGCGTGCGTTTATGAGGCCACGCTCTGGTGTCGAGCCCCGCCCCAGTATGGTGCGGGCTATGGTCATCACAGATGAAATTTTCAGTAGCCGGCGCCGTTGTCGGTGTTCTTCATGATCTTCACGAGGCGGCTGGTGCCGAGGCGGTCCGCACCGAGGCTCATGAACTTCTCGGCGTCGTCGAAGGAGCTGATCCCGCCGGCGGCCTTCACCTTCACGCCCGGGCCGACGTGCTCATGCATGAGCTTCACGTCATCGAAGGTTGCGCCCGCAGTGGAAAAACCGGTGGAGGTCTTGATGAACTCCGCGCCCGCCTTCGTCACGATCTCGCACATCTTTATCTTCTCTTCCTCTGTGAGGAGGCAGGTCTCGATGATGACCTTCAGGATATGCCCATCGCAGGCCTCGTGGATCTTACGGATTTCATCCTCTACTTCATCGTATCTTCCATCTTTCAGGAAGCCAATGTTGATGACCATGTCGATCTCCGCTGCCCCGTTTGCGATGGCGTCCTTCGCCTCGAAGACCTTCGTCGCGGTCGTGCTGTAGCCGTTCGGGAAGCCGATGACGGTGCAGATCGGGAGTCTGCCATCGACGTAGTCTGCAGCCTGCTTCACGTAGGCCGCCGGGATGCACGCCGACGCGCAATGGTACTTGATGCCATCATCGAGGATGGTCTTTATGTCTGCCCAGGTCGCAGTCTGGGTGAGCAGGGTGTGATCTACAATCTTTAATACATCCGTGGTGTTCATTTAGTTTTACCTTTCTTTTCATTCGTTAAAGTTCCACCAGGGGACTCGGAGGGCCGGCAACTGAAGCACAGTACTCCGATGCCGGTGAAACCTAAGCCAGGAACCCTAAGCGGCACTAGGCCCTCTGCAATCACAGAGTTTTCCTCATGAAAACTCTGCGTTGCAGTGGGTTCCAATGAGAGATAACCCCAAGTGCCACTAAGGGGACCCGGCTTGATTTCACACGTCCTCTCCGTATGGCTTCTGTTGCCGGTACTCCGTAGTCCCCTTAGCTGAACTGTTTCATTAATTCAGTTTATCGAGAATCGAGTGGCCGATCGTGCCGTCCGGCATGGCGATGCCGAAGTTGTCCGTGATGGTGGCGCCGATCACGGCGAAGGTGTCGGCCTCCACCAACGCGCCCGGTGTCTGCATTGACCGCGAGTACGCGAGGAACGGCACCTTCTCTCTCGTGTGGTCAGTGCCTGTGTAGGTCGGGTCGTTGCCGTGGTCCGCGGTGATGATCAGAAGGTCGTCGTCCCGGAGCGTGTCCAGCAGCTCGCCGAGCTTCACATCGAAGCGCTCGAGCTCCTCACCGTAGCCGACCACGTTGCGGCGGTGGCCCCAGAGCGCGTCGAAATCCACGAGGTTCACGAAGCAGAGACCCTCGAAATCACGCTGCGCGATCTCGATCGTCTGCTCCATGCCGTGCACCGAGCTCTTCGACTTGTTGGACTCGGTGAGGCCCTGGCCATCGAAGATGTCGAAGATCTTGCCGACGGAAATCACGCTGAGGCCCGCATCCTTCAGTGTATCGAGCGCCGTTCTGCCGTACGGCTTCAGCGCATAATCGTGGCGGTTGCTCGTGCGCTTAAACTCGCCCTTCTTCCGTCCTACATACGGGCGGGCGATGACACGGCCGACCTTCCACTCATCCTTCATCGTGATCTCGCGGGCGATCTCACAGCAGCGGTACAGCTCGTCAAGCCCGAAGGTCTCTTCATTGCCGCAGATCTGCAGCACTGAATCCGCCGAGGTGTAGACGATCATGTGCCCCGTCGCGATCTCCTCCTCACCGAGCTCGTCGAGGATCTCCGTGCCGCTGGCCGCCTTGTTGCCAATGATCACACGTCCAGTTCTGCGGGAGAGCTCGTCGATCAGCTCCTGCGGGAAGCCGTGCTCCGTAAAGGTCTTAAACGGCTTCGTGATGTGCAGCCCCATCATCTCCCAGTGCCCCGTCATCGTGTCCTTGCCGTTGCTCGCCTCGCGCAGCTGTCCGTAGTACGCAAGCGGCTTCTCCGCCGGCGCGACGCCATGAAGGCTCTTCAGATTCGCCATGCCGAGCCTCTGCAGATTCGGGATCTTCAGCGCATCGAAATGCGCCGCGATGTGGCCGAGGGTATCTGCCCCCGCATCATCGAACGCCGCGGCATCCGGCATCGGCCCAACCCCCAGCGAATCGATTACAATCGTAAATACTCTTCTATATTTCTTCGCGTTCATACGCATACCTCCTTCGATCGTCAGGTAGCAACCCCTGAAAATCAGGGGCTTACAATACACTCCGATTATAGCAGATGTGACGCCGACGCGCAGTAAAACTCTGCGCGGCAGTTTATGGGGTCTGACCCCATAAACTCCTGTTTAGATTCTGTTTAGAAAAATTTAATGGGGTCAGACCCCATTACGAAATTCTTAAGATGCTTGCGAAAACGGGGCAAGCGTTCAAGCGGATCGAAAATCCAGTCAAACGTTTGCCCCCGTCACATTACTTCGTCCAGTCTTCCACTTCCAGTTCGTTCACCCGGAAAAACTCTCTCGTATTATTCGTCACCAGAATCAGCCCGCGCGATCTTGCGTGGCCGGCGATCAGCATATCCATCGGACCGATCGGCGTTCCCTTTCGTTCCAAATCCGCACGAACCGCCCCATATTTCTCTGCTGCATCACTGTCAAAGGGCAGAATCGAAATAGCCGATAAGAACAGCGTGATCGCCGCACGGTTACGCTCTACCGCCTGACTCTTCTCTACACCATGCATCAACTCCCCATACGTGATGGAGGAAATGCACATATCGTCCGGCTCATGACACAGAAAAGCCTTGATCCCCTCCGGCGGCTTGTGCTTGATCGTGTAGATACAGATGTTTGTATCCAGCATATACTTCATATCACTTCCCGCTCCTGTACTACCGGCTGTTCCCTGCCATCACACATGAAGTCATCCGAGAACAGCTCCAGTCCACTCAGGAACCCGGCCCACTTATGATTCTTCGGCATCAGTATAACGACGTCACCGACTTTATTGATCGCCACCTCGTCACCATCGAAGCGGCACTCCTTCGGAAGTCGAACCGCCTGACTACGACCATTTTCAAACAATTTTGCTGTCATCATGATACCCCACCTCCTTATGCCTTAAGTATATACCATGATATATACTAAGTCGAGCTATTCTCATTCAGCCCTGTACTTTTTTTCAATCTGGCACTGATACTTTCAAATGCTTCCTCAATTTCCACACCACGTCCAGCTTTTGCATCTGCCAGCCCTGCTGCCATTCTCTGGTCAAATTCCGTCCTGGTCAACGTCTCCACCCCTTCTTGCCGGATGCCATCCCTTCACACCGGAAGCCACATTTCGTCTTCCTTCATGTCCGTCTGGATCGCCTCCTCATCCTCCGCGTACCGTGCCTGCGCCTCCACCAGTTCACGATATTCCGCCGCGCCTTCCGCAAAAAACGACAGCGTTTTATCTGGAGTCACGATGCCATCATTCCACATATCCATGATCGTGATATAGGAGCTCCAGCGATACTGCTCCGGCCGGTCCACGATCTTCGCCTTCACTGGATTCAAGTGGATGTAGCGACTCGTCTGCAGGAAATAGCCATCCGTTTTCACCAGACAGGACACATAGCGCCCCTCGAAAACATGCCCCTTGTAGCCGTAGCGCCGGTTATAAAACATCGCATACCTCTCTGCAAGGCTCTTCATAAAGAATCCTATTCCAATGTCTCCAGTTTCGACCAGGAGATGAAAGTGATTGTTCATGAGACAGTATGCGTGAATTCGGCACGCCTTCTTCTCCGCCTCGCTCTCCAGGATCTGCAGAAAGATCTTAAAATCCATCTCATCCTGAAAAATCACCTGCCTGCGAATCCCTCGCTCCATCAGATGATATGTCGCGCCCGGATACCACTCACGTCGTTTTCTAGCCATAAAAGCACCTCAAAAATCAATTAATATTTCTCTCCATATTTATCAAATAAACTCAGGGACTATCTGTCTACTAAACAGGACAATCCATAAAAATATGTCTGCCAAATGGGTTGCGCTTCATCTGCATCCAGAATATGGGGGAAACTAAAATCTTCCGTGTCCACAGTTATGGATACAGTACAGTGTTGACTGTCCAAATTCATGGCAGATCATGAATCCGTAGTAATGGTTGTCATAGGGAAAGAAAGCGTCGTTGAGTCCAAGGTCTACCACGGAGCAGAACTCCAGATGGCAACACGGTCAACCTGTTTATCCGCTCAACGACTCTAAAGAATATAAGCTCATTCTATCACGAAGATCCCGAAATGTGTATGGTCGTCAAACAGACTATATTCCCCGGTTAACCACACGATTTTCCGTCATTTCTCAAAATCACTTTATAAAAAATTAATGGGGTCTGACCCCATAAACTCCAGTTTAGACTCTGTTTAGAAAAAATTAATGGGGTCAGACCCCATTACGAAATTCTTAAGATGCGCACGAAAAGGGGGCAATCGTTCAAGCGGATCGAAAATCCGGTCGAGCGATTGCCCCCAGTGCATCACTTTACGTGACTATACATTATGTTACTTTTGTTTACTTCACTTTTTCAGCTGTCGAGGCCCGTCATCTACAGTTTTGATGCGGACTTACGAATTCCGCTGCAAGCTTGTTAAACCAGTTTATAGAGTCAGACCCCCTCTTCCCAGCCTTTGCAGATGTCACACCAGCCCTTCGGCTCCGTGATTTTCTCCAGTTCCTCCGGTGTGAGCTTTACGGAGGTGAATCCGTTACCGCCGGCCGGATGGACGTACGCGAAGCGCTTCATCGAGATGTCGAGCCAGATCGGAATCTCCTCCGGAACTGCAAACGGACACACACCGCCCGGCTGAAATCCGGTGATTTCCTCCACCTGCTCGCGCGGAATCATGTGCGGCTTCGTATGAAACACCGCCTTAAACTTCGAGCTGTTCACCTTTCCGTCGCCCGCCATGACCACGATCACCGGCTTCTCATCCACGATAAACGACAGCGTCTTCGCGATCTCCGGCTCCGAACAGCCGATCCGCAGCGCCGCATGCTCCACCGTATCGATCGTCTCCGCATGCTCCGTCAGCCGATCACCGAAGCCCTTCCGCTCCAGAAAATCCTTCACCTTCTCGTTTATCATCCGCGCCACACTCCTTCGCGCATCCGTTCGGTCACCCTCACAGACTGCCCGCTATCTATCTAGAATATACATCATGTCATCAGCCATCACTATACCCCCGATCGCCCGATTTCGCCAATACGATTTCACTATCGTTCGTGATAGATCCAGCCTATATATACCTGGAGTTTATGGGGTCAGACCCCATAAACTCCAGTTTAGATTCTGTTTAGAAAAATTTAATTGGGTCAGACCCCATTACGAAATTCTTAAGATGTTATTCTGAATAACGTTCAAAAGTAGGCTTCATCTTCCATCCTTCGCCTTTCCGCAAGTTCGCAGAAACTTTTTTTCTTGAATTCTTGTCTTTCCATATCTCATGCACTATACTGTATGTGTTTTAACCTACGTCACGCCGCAGGCGAGCACGTTACTCAAAGTAACACACAGTGCATCTGCAGATCACCGGTCTGCCACTCCTGCCTGCCAATGCACCCGCCCGGAGCCTAATCACTCCGCGGCAGTTTAGATTCTGTTTAGGAAAATTTAATGGGGTCAGACCCCATGAAGTTTTCCTTACGAAATTCTTAAGCCGGCTGTAAGGGGGTCTGACCCCATTAAATTTTTATAAACTTTCAGAATCGAGGGTATATATGAAGAAGCTTTCTACTCAGAAACTGGCGGATACGATCACGTCACTGCGGAAGTCACAGAAGATTTCGCAGCAGGAGCTGGCGGATCGTACCGGTATCAATCGTGCGCTGATTTCTCGGATCGAGGGGCAGGCTTTCACGCCGTCGATCGAGCAGCTCGAGCAGCTCGCGGGCGCGCTGCACTTCGATCTCTGCGATATGTTCGAGGACGACAGCATCCACCCGCTCGCGCCGGTGTCTCCGATGAACATCGTGGTAGCCGGAACGGGCTACGTCGGCCTGTCGCTCGCGACGCTGCTCGCACAGCATAATCACGTCACCGCAGTCGACATCATCGAGGAGAAGGTGCAGGATCTCAATGCCTGGATCAGCCCGATCCAGGACGAGTACATCGAGAAGTTCTTCGCCGAGGCGAAGGCCGGCACACGAAAGCTCGACCTCCACGCCGTCCTGAACACCGGCCTGCACGCCGACGGCGCCGGCTCTCACGCCGCTTCCGCTGCCGACACCGCACCGGCCAGCGACGGCACCACCGGCATTGGCCCGCAGAACCCGGTCGCCGCCACCACCCACGCCGCTTCCGCTGCCGACACCGCACCGGCCAGCGACGGCACCACCGGCATTGGCCTGCAGAACCCGGTCGCCGCCACCATCCACACCGCTTCCGCTGCCGACACCGCACCGGCCAGCGACGGCACCACCGGCATTGGCCTGCAGAACCCGTCCGACGCTGCCTACGCGTCCGCGGATCTCGTCATCATCGCGGCACCGACGAACTACGACAGCAAGAAGAACTACTTCGACACGAGCGCCGTCGAAAGCGTGATCGAGCAGGTTCTCGCGTGCAACGACCACTGCTACATGTTCATCAAGTCCACGATCCCGGTCGGCTACACCGCCTCGATCCGCGCGAAGTACGGCACCAGCCGCATCCTCTTCTCCCCGGAGTTCCTCCGCGAGTCGAAGGCCCTCTACGACAACCTCTACCCGTCCCGGATCATCGTGTCCTGTGACGAAAACGACCCGGCCTCCGTCGACGCCGCGCACCGCTTCGCCGCACTCCTCCAGGAAGGCGCGATCAAAACCGGCATCCGTACCCTCTTCATGGGCTTCACCGAAGCCGAGGCCGTCAAGCTCTTCGCGAACACCTACCTCGCGCTCCGCGTGTCCTACTTCAACGAGCTCGACACCTACGCCGAGACGAAGGGCCTCAACACCCAGCAGATCATCGACGGCGTCTGCCTCGACCCGCGCATCGGCGACTTCTATAACAACCCATCCTTCGGCTACGGCGGCTACTGCCTCCCGAAGGACACGAAGCAACTTCTCGCGAACTACCAGGACGTCCCGGAGAACCTGATCCAGGCGATCGTCGAGAGTAATCGCACCCGGAAGGACTTCATCGCAGACCGCGTGCTCGAAATCGCCGACGCATATGAGGCCAATGCAGGCTACAACAAGCAGCAGGAGGCCCTCCAGGAGGAAACCGTCGTCGGTGTGTATCGCCTGACCATGAAGGCGAACTCCGACAACTTCCGCCAGTCCTCGATCCAGGGCGTCATGAAGCGCATCAAGGCGAAGGGTGCCCGCGTCATCATCTACGAACCGACCCTCGAAAACGGCAGCACCTTCTTCGGAAGCCGCGTCGTTAACGACCTCGCCGAGTTCAAGTCCGAAAGCCGCTGCATCCTCGCAAACCGCTACGACACCGTCCTCGACGACGTCCGCGAAAAGGTCTACACCCGTGACCTCTTCCACAACAACTGACCCCGCCGAAAATTTAATGGGGTCTGACCCCATTAAATTTTTCTAAACAAATTCTAAAGTTAGAGTTTATGGGGTCAGACCCCCTTACGAAATTCTTAAGATGGGCCAGGGCAACCGCCCCGAGCCAATCACCCCCGGGGGGTCTGAACCACATCACATGAATATGGAAAATATGGATAACACAGAGAACACAAAGAAATCAAAGAAAATAGAGAAAACCAGCGTATCCCTCGACGGAAAATCCATCCTCGTCACGGGCGCAGCGGGCTTCATCGGCTCGAACCTCTGCGCGCGGCTGCTGCGCGACACGCAGGGCGCGACGATCGTCGGCATCGACTGCATGACCGACTACAACCCGCTCGAGCTGAAGGAGTACCGCCTCCGGAAGGTCGAAGAGGCCGCGCAGTCCTCAAAATCCCACTGGGTCTTCATCCGCGGCGACATCGCAGACAAGCCACTCATCGACGAGCTCTTCGCGACCTACCGCTTTCACGTCCTCGTCAACCTCGCCGCCCAGGCCGGCGTGCGCTACAGCATCGACCACCCGGACGTTTACATTCACTCGAACCTGATCGGCTTCTACAACCTCCTCGAGGCCGCGCGCCACGACGACGCAATGGAGCACTTCGTCTACGCCTCGTCCTCCTCCGTCTACGGCGGCAACAAAAAGGTCCCGTTCAGCACCGACGATCCGGTCGACCACCCGGTGTCACTCTACGCCGCGACGAAAAAGAGCAACGAGCTCATGGCCCACGCCTACTCGAAGCTCTACAACATCCCGTCCACCGGCCTCCGCTTCTTCACCGTCTACGGCCCGGCCGGCCGCACGGACATGTTCTACTTCTCCGCGACGAACCGCCTCGTGAAGGGCGACAGCATCCAGATCTTCAACTACGGAAACTGCAAGCGCGACTTCACCTACATCGACGACATCGTCGAAGGAATCGTCCGCGTCATGGGAGGCGCACCTGAGAAGCAGAACGGCCCCGACGGCCTCCCGATCCCGCCATACGCCGTCTACAACATCGGCGGTGGCACCCCGGAGAACCTCCTCGACTACATCACGACCCTCCAGGAGGAGCTCGTCCGCGCCGGCGTCCTGCCTCCGGATTACGACTTCGACGCCCATAAGTCCCTCGTGCCAATGCAGCCGGGCGATGTGCCTGTCACCTACGCGGACAGCACCGCCCTCGAAAGGGACTACGGATTCCGCCCGGAAATCAACATCCGCCAGGGCCTCCGCGCCTTCGCCGAATGGTATAAAACCTTCTATATGTCATGACGCAACAGCGCCCGGCGATACCGCCGGGCGCTGTTTGTTTATAGGGTCAGACCCCATCACGACATCCGTTGCCTGCTTTCCTCCGCGGGCACCGGATTTTAGATTCTTGCCAGTAGCTCGGATGGAGTAAAAGCCATCACCCTGCTCTGCGTAAAATCTTTAAGGTTTCTCGTAATAATATAGTCGGCATGGACAGCTTCTGCTGTTGCGCTCTGAACAGCATCCTCAAAGTCTTTCCACTTCATGGTTACTGCCCTTTCCAGAACAGCCGGACTAAAATCAGCAAACTCAAATATGAGACTCAGTTTGCGGAAAATCTCTGCAATCTGGTCTGGAGTCATCTGCTTGCGCATGACATACATCATATTGGCATAGGTCAACGTGGAAATGTATCCCCTTGCCTGTTCTGTCTCACACAGCTTCCAGATCATAGAGGAGTCTTTTACGAATTCCGGACGGTTAATCAGCACATCCAGAATAACATTCGTGTCAATCAACAGAACCATATTTCGTCCTCATGCTTTCTGCCTTGACTTCATCCAAATCATAGTCTTCTTTCAGAATTCCAGTAAGGGAATCTGTAAGATACGACACAGTGGCATCCTTCGGAATGAAACGTCCGACTTCCCGGCCATTCTTCGTCACGATAATTTCCTGCCCTGACATTACAAGGCTTAAATACCTTCCGAAATTATTCTGCATTTCGGTTGCAGTTGCGGTCGCAGTAATCATAACAGCACCTCCTTATTAGCTAATTTTATTATATGATATTTTAGCTAACTCATAAAGACCTATCAAAATTTTCATCTTGTTCCGGCCAATGCAGACCGCGGTCACGGGTTCATCGACTCGGAGGAGCTCGTCACCCAAAACACCTTACACACTTCCCTGTCGCTCTCCACATCCCCGACGTCATACCGCTTCCCCAGCATCGCAAACGCGTGCATCGGCACCTGCCGGCTGAGCCACGCCGCGAAGATTCCTAGAGCGTCCGCGCCGCAGCCTGCGGCCAATGCTTCCGGAATCCGCTTCACGTCCTCCCGGCGATAAAAATAAAACGTCAGCACAGCTAAATCGTCACCATAGTTTATGGGGTCTGACCCCATTAAATTTTTCTAAACAAATTCTAAACTTGGAGTTTATGGGGTCAGACCCCCTTACGAAATTCTTAAGATCATCTCACGTCAACAGCCAGTCGATGACGTTCACGACCTTTATGCCCTCGTAGTTTCCGAGCGAAAAGCGATCCAGCGTCAGCACGAACTTTTCATAATTATCCTGAATACTCCGCAGTGGCCTCATCTCCCGCTCAAACGTTTCCTCTGCGGTCATATCCGCCGTCACCTGATAATAGGTAATCACGCCATCCTTCTGCGTCACGAAATCGACCTCAGTAGAGCCATATTTACCGATATTGACCTTGTATCCTCGTCTGGCAAGCTCCAGATAAACGACATTCTCGATCGTAAATCCGAGATCATATCGTTTTCTCGGAAGAATGTGGTTTCGGATGCCCATATCCACCATATAGTACTTCTGGTTGATCTTCAGAAGCTGCTTTCCTACGATGTCAAATCTCTCCACAGGATAAAAAACGAAGGACTCCGTTAAGGCTTCCACATAATCACTTACCGTATTCTGCGATACCTTGCGCCCCGACGAGATCAGATAGTCGGTGATGCTTTTCATCGACACCGGGCTGCCGATCACGCTGGCCAGATACCGTGCGATCGTCTTAAGTAAAGTGATATCCGTCACCTTACGTCCACGCCCCTCCACTTCTCTCCGCTCCTGCCGCTGCTCGATATCCTTTACGATCACTGTGTTATAGATCCCCTCCAGATACTGATCGATTTTCTCGTCCGTCCGATCCATCACTGCAACATACGGAATCCCACCAGTCTTCATGAACTCTGCAAAGGCATCCTCCTTCGCCATCCCCGTCACCGTCATATACTCACGGAAAGAAAGCGGCAGCATCCTGATCTCTATGTAACGACCTGACAGAAGCGTCGCAAGCTCACTTGACAGCATATATGCATTGGAGCCTGTGAGATATATGTCCACACGCTCTCTGATATACAGACTATCTACCACCTTCTCAAACGAAGGAACCTCCTGAATCTCATCCAGAAAAATGTAGGTCATCTTCTCAGCGCAAAGCCGTTCCTTCAAATACTGATACAGTTTCCTGTAATCCTTTAAATCCTCGTAATCCAGGTTTTCAAAATTGATCGAAATAATCTGATCCGGTGTGACACCATGTGCCAGAAGCCTATGCTGATACTGCTCCAGAAGAACAGACTTCCCACAGCGACGAATTCCGGTCACGACCTTTATCTGCTGCTCATCCTTCCATGCCCACAACTGATCCAGGTATTCCTTACGCTCAACCATAGACGCACCTCCTTTTCTCCAGTATGGCACATCCCCTGCCGATTTTCAATTTATTTTCCCATTTAGGAAAACATTTATGTATTTTCATCTATTTTTCTCATTTTGGCATCTTCTCGTTTTTCCACTCATCTGCCTAAACTAAGATTCCTTTCGCCAATGCAGCCGACCACCTCGTCTTCACTTCTCATCAACTTTTCGTCCCCTCAACACCCGACATACACTTCGGTAGCTCTCCACGTCCCCGACGTCATACCTCTTCCCGGGCATCACAAACGCGTGCATCGGCACCTGCCGGCTCAGCCACGCCTCGAAACTTCCCGGAGCGTCCGCACCGCATCCCGCGGCCAATGCTTCCGGAATCCGCTTCACGACCTCCCGACCCCTGTTGATTTCATCTGGTATTCTATTCTTTCTGCTCCACAATTTTCTCTGCCCAACCTACAATTTCTTTTGCATATAGTAACGCATCTCGTACATGTCGTTCTTCAATGTCAAGTTCATTTGGATACCGTACTGCGATTCCATATGGCGTTAATGCATCCGCATAATCATAATACTTCTCTGGAATTTCCACCTTGTTCTTTATTTGCTCCAGAAGAAATGAGAGATTGTGTTTCTTCGGCATCCCGCCTTGTGCACCATACGATATAATGATTGCTTTGATTGCTTTCTCTACCGCCTGCTGGCAGTGATAGCAAATGATTTCCGATGGCTTTGGATAGTACTGTTTATCAAGATGCTCCGCTACTCCAAGATCTGTTTTTGCAAACTCAATCCACATGATGTCTTCATGCTCCATATAGCAGCACCCCCTTCTGTACCACCTCACTCTCCACGGAAGCGATTTTTTCTTTTCTGTCTTCAAATGTCTTTTCCGTATTTACTATGATGTCAACAGATCGCTTTTGCTTATGCCTTATCGCCTTATACGCTTTAGCCGTAAGCCCAAGCATATCCTTTTGCGAATCATCCACAATGATATAAAAATCAAAATCGCTGTCTGCATTCTGTTTTCCTTCTGCAAAAGATCCAAACAAATAGATTCGTATTGGCATTAAGTCTTTAACAAAACTATTTGTTAACTCATTAATCTCAGTTGTAGGCATATGTTTATCCTCCTCCCTTTAAACAAGCTTTTCACCATCACTCCCTTTTAACAGGGACTGGATTTAATATTTATGGTACCCGGCCCTATTGTAGCCTCCCCTTCTAATTGTTTCCTTTAGTATACCATACGCTGTCTATACTTTTGACCACCCCACTTCCCCTCAAACACCTGACCCATTATACTCCTTACTCACGAGGTTGCCCCGCCACCATTTCTTTACTTCTTTATCAAAATCAAATTCTACCGGCTGTTTTTATTAAATATCGTTTTTACAAGTACATTTGTTCTTCTATATTCATAATATTACTATCTACTCAACTGCATTGGCCGCCTCTGTGGCTTTACGCGCGCGGTACTGGCTGATCGTCCAGGCGGAACCGACGGCGGCGATGCAGAGGATCGCGCCGACGAAGATGCGCATCGGGCGACGGCGCTGGTGCCGAAGCTGTTCCTTCGAGTGGTTTTCGTTTTTCATATGCTCTCTCCTATGCTGAGCTGCGCGTGGCAGCGGGATGACGTGTGGCAAGGCCGTGCGGACGGACCTCGACTTTATAGTATACTGCAGTGGGCACAAAATGCCACATAAATTATGGTTTCAATCACTGAACGACTGCGCTAGAATGAGGGATAGAAAACGGGTACAGGTATGACCGCTTCGTGGATTTTTCCGGGGACGGTACATGATTGGAAGACGACGATGTCGGCGACGGATGCATTGGCCTGATATGGGGAGGTTTGGTTGTGATGAGAAGTGATAAGCGTGGTTCGGTGAATCCGGGGCTGCTGAAGGCCGGCGGGGTCGTGCTGGCGGTGCTGATCGTGGGTGCGACGGGGGTCGTGCTCTACCATGACCGGCAGACGCAGGCGGCGTACCAGGAGTGGGCGCGCGCGGAAAATAAGAAGGTGTTCGATCAGGCGACGCAGCAACGGCTCTCCGATCAGCAGCGGCTTTCACTCGAGCGGCAGCTGAACGACAGTTTCTACCAGCGGCTGCAGGACCAGCTGCCGGTGCGTGTGCTGGTGGTCGGTGATGGCTATGGTGCCGGGATGGGTGCGTCGCAGGCGGCGCGTTCTTGGGCACAGCGGCTGAAGGCGTCGCTGGCGATGAAGTACGGTGTGACCGTGGAGCTGACGAATGTTTCGCTGTCTGAGCAGAATGGCGGCTTCGGGGCATGGGCGGCGCTTCGTCAGCAGCCGGATGGCGCGGCGACGGCGATGCTCGCGGAGATGGTCGGGGACGGCCGCGCGGAGGTGGCGAAGGACGGGACGATCTCGGCGGAGGGCTGGAACAACACGATGTCCCACGCGTTCCGGAAGGATGAGTACGATCTCGCGATCGTGAGCCTCGGGATGACGGATGATCCGTCGCAGTTTCCGACCTGGTATGAGGCGGTGCTCCGCGGGCTGCGCGAGAAGTACCGGCAGTGCTCGGTGATTTCTCTCCTCTCCAGCCAGGCCCTGACGAGCCCGGAGCTCGGCTTCGCGGATGAGAACACGGAGACGCTCCGCACGATTTCAAAGCAGTACCACGCGGATGTCGTGAACGTCGGCATGGAGATGCTGGACCCGGAGGGCGCGGGAAAAGGCGCCACGACGTCGGAGATTGCACAGAAGGCCGTCGCGATGGCCGCTGGCTCTGGGGCCGATGGGGCCGTGGCTTCGGCTACGGAAGAGGCTGACGATGCAGATGGACAGGTAAAGGCGGCCCAGGCAGCGATACAGAAATACACCGTCGAGGGCCTGTACCTGAACGACGCTGGCCAGGGCTTCCTCGCCGATACGCTGCAGAAGTTCATCGATCAGAAGGTCGCGAACGCGCAGGGCTATACTGCGGACGAGGTGCCGCTGCTGGATCCGGCGGTGGAAGCCCTCGATGAGTTCCACTATATCCCGGTCGCGGGGCTGAACCGCCTGAACGACTACACCTATGCACTTGGGAAGAACCAGATGCGGCTGGCGGATAACAGCGCGGATGATGGCATCGTGCGTCACAGCGAGCATGTGGCCGGCGACTTCTTCCGTGGCATCGTCGGTGTCGATTACATGCTGGCTTCCGGTGACAACGATCTCTACATCGCGACCGGTGACGGCACGAAGCCGTTCGGTCGCATCACAGCGAACAATCCGTACAGCTCTTCTACCCGCTCGGTGGTGCCGGTGAACGACCACTTCTCCGCCGACCGTGATGGTAATCTCATCATCAGCTTCGGTACGAAGGAGCAGGCCGCGGGCCTTCAGGGCATCCTCTTCGGCGGTGACCTCGAGCTCCCGGCTGCACTCGACGACTTTAAGACGGTCGCGTACGTCGGCCCGACCGACGAAAACGGCAAGCGTCTCCCGCTCGACGAGGATGGAAGGATCGCTGAAACCACCGCGGAAACCGCGCCGGAAACCACGAAGGCTGCGAAGAAGCCGGCACGTACAGGCAGCACACAGAAGCCGGGCGCGACCGGTGCCGCAAATCCGGCTGGTGGAGCCACTGGGAAAGCGCAGGCGAGCGCAGACAGGTCAGGTGAAGCAGAGGACGCAGCGCAGTCTGGAGATGCAGCTCAGTCAACAAATGGCGCTGGAACCGATCGCACGAAGGGAAGCAAAACCTCTGCCGGCACAGACAGGCCGAAATCCGAACAGGCAGCTGATCAGAACCACAGCGCCGCTTCTACAGAAGCCGGCACCGCTGCCTCCTCCACTGCTGCTGAATCAACCACAGAAGCTGATAAACCACACGGCACGATCCCAGGCGTGGTCGAAATCCCTGCGGATGACCCGCGTGAAACCTCCGAAGGCAAGCATGTCCTCACAGAGGAAGAACGCCTCGCAATCCTCGACCGAATCAAAACAAGTGAAGCCGCAAACGGCTGATGCAGAAGGTCTGCCGCACCAAAAGGTGCGACCGATCTTTTTTTCACAATTTTCCTCCCGTACTTGCCATGCCATGCCATGCCTAAGCGTTATGTGTATTGACAGATGTATTCATTTTCATTAAAATACTACTTGATGTCTATCCGGTTTTGTTTATTTTTGATAAACCGTGTTGAGATATCCACATAGCATTTCGATAACCTGGCAGAAGCAAGAACCCATGACCATGGCGCATTGATGCGCTGCTCTTCCGTTCCTGCTTCTTTTTTTGCATAAGGAGGTTCTATGGCGAAATCTTCCACTTCGATCGTGTTCACCGGGGATATCGGTTTCGACCGGTACATGGATAAGCGCTGGGAGGATCCGAATTTGCTCGCGCAGCCGGTGCTTGCGTTTTTCCACAGCGCGGATCACACCGTCGCGAACGTCGAGGGTGCGCTGATCGACGCGGTGGATGACGGCTCCCGCGGGGTCTTCTTCCACAGTATGGATCCGGCGGCGACGCGCGTCCTCGAAGCCATGCACGCAGATATCTGGAGCATTGGCAATAACCACACGATGGACGCGGGTGTCGAGGGTGTGCGGAGCACGAAGCAGTGTGCGGCGTCGATCGGGGCGCGGACGCTGGGTGCGGGCATGAACGAGACGGAGGCGTCGGAGCCGGTCTACCTCGAGGAGGCAGGCGGCATCGGCATGATCTGCGTGGCGTACCAGGCAGAGTGTATCCCGGCCACGGCGACAGAGCCGGGGACCTTCCGCTGGGATGATTTCGAGCTGATCGCGCGGCGTATCGCGGAGATCAAGGCGCGCTGTCGCTGGTGCGTGGTCGTGTCGCATGGCGGCGAGGAGTTCACGAGTCTGCCGAGTCCGTACACGCGCGATCGCTATCTCCGCTACCTCGCGCTCGGCGCGGACGTCGTCGTGGCGCATCACCCGCATGTCCCGGAGAATTATGAGCTCTTCGACGACGGCAAGGCCATCTTCTACTCCCTCGGCAACTTCATCTTCGACACCGATTATCAGCGGGTGCATCCGTACACGGACACCGGCGTGCTGCTGAAGCTTCTGTTCACGGAGGAGCGCATGGATTTCGAGGCGCTCGGTATCCGGATCGTGCGTGGCGAGGAGCGGATCGATGTGGCCCCGCTTCCTTCCATTTTTTCCAATGTCTCTGCCGCTGAGTATGCGCGGCTCGCACCACTGTCGGCGCAGGCGTTCATCGCGGAGGAGCGTCGGAAGATGCTCTATCTTGAGCCGGAGCGCTTCCGGGATGCGTCGGAGGAGACCTGGAACGGCTACTTCTACAGCTCGGAGCCGGACGGCTACGTCGAGGGCGCGCACATGGACTTAAGCGTCATCATGGCGCTCGCGGCGGAAGCCGAGAAGGGTGCGTGGAAAGAGAGCCCGCTCGACGCTGTGAAGGAGCATATTCTGCGTCAGCTGTGACGCTGCCCGGGCGCTGTCTGTGCGCCAGTGTGCTGTCGCGAAGGCACATTGCCTGAAGCGGCTCGGGCGCTGCCCGGGTGTGGCGACCGGACGACGTATATGCAGTGCGCTATCCTGCGCCAGCTCATGCAGCGCCGCGGCGGCTGACCGCGCTTCGCTACAGCTCGCGCGGAGCCACCAGATGCGTGATGCCTGCATTGGCCGAACACAGAGCTATGTTAACTGCAGTGGTGAATCGTTCACCGCTGTAAAAAATAAAAAGGAGTGTATCTTTATGTTTGCAATTCAAAACGGCTTTACTTACATCGCCTTCCTGCTGATGCTGTCCGGCATCATCCTCGCGTTGGAGAAGTACGCGAAGTGGAAGATCTTCAACTACGTTCCGGCGATCGTGTGGGTCTACATCATCAACATGTTCTTCTGCACCATCGGTTTCTACGATTCCGACGGATGTCGTGCGGCGTACGGTGCAGTCAAGAATAATCTTCTGTATGCGATGATTTTCATCATGCTGCTGCGCTGCGATTTCCGTAAGCTCGCGAAGCTCGGACCGCGTATGATCTGCATCTTCATGGGCAGTGCGGTCACACTCGGCGTCGGTTTCTTCGCGCTCTACCCACTCTTCGTGAACGCCCTCGGTGGCGCAGAGAAGACCTGGGGTGCGACGGCTGCGCTCTATGCGTCATGGGTCGGCGGTTCTGCGAACATGGCGGCGATGCAGGATGCCCTTCCGGTCGACGGTGGTGCCTACTCCTGTGCGCTGGCACTCGATACTGCGTGCTACTCCATGTGGATCGCGCTGCTCCTCTTCGCTGTAAAGTTCGCTCCGAAGTGGAACAAGGCAACCAAGGCAGATACCTCGAAGCTCGATGCGATCGCTGCAGTTGCAAATGAAGAGGTGAAGCGTGAGAAGAATGTGCATCCGTCAGCCAATGATCTCGTCATCCTGCTCAGCGTCAGCCTGATGGTGTCGGTATTCGGTCAGTTCGTCGGTGCACAGATGGGCACCTTCTTTAAGAGTGTCGGTCTCGCGATGTTTGATAAGGGAACCTGCACGACCCTCTTCGTCACGATTCTCGGTCTGATCTCTGCGATGACGCCGATCGGTAAACTCCCGGGCGTTTCCGAGCTCTCCGGCTTATACCTCTACACTGTCATCTCCATGCTGGCGTCGACCTCGACCCTCGTCGACCTCCTCGCAGCTCCGATGTGGGTTGTCTATGGTATCGCGATCATCGCTGTACACGTTGTGCTCATGTTCCTCCTGTCGAAGCTCTTCCACTGGGATCTCTGCATGTGCTCGACCGCTTCCGTAGCCTGCATCGGTGGTACCGCGACCGCTCCGATCATCGCGACTGCGTATGACACCTCCTACGCTGGCATCGGCGTACTCATGGGTGTACTCGGCGGCGCCGTCGGAAACTTCATGGGACTCGGCATGGGCGCACTGCTCAGCATGTTCCTGTAAACAATTGAATATGGTATAGTAAGGAACAGGGATTGACCGTTGTGGTCAATCCCTGTTTTGATGCTTGATAAGCTAGACTTTACTGTTATTCTGGATGGTATTGGTCATACGAGAAATTTCAAATTACAACTTGAGCTGCTGGGGAATCTTCAAGCGTTTTTTCGATATACTTATTTATCGTCATGTGATGTGCAGCGGTGTAAATAAATATTTTTTTATGGAGGTCAGGGGAAAGGCGGATATTGAAACTGCCTTTAAAGGCAACCTCAGGCTCTTTCCCAAGCTCTTTACAGGACTCCAGATAATCATCCACTGCACCGTGAAAATCATCTAAAAGTTCTTTCGCATTTTCCCCCTCGTAGGAAATCAATGAACGGATGCCGAGAACTTTACCGTAAAAAATACCATCTTCTTCAGAAAATTCAACACTTCCGACATATCCTTTATATTGAATTGTATTATTCATATGAGTTCCTCCTGTTCTAATATTTCTATCAATTGTTTGATTTGATAAGATTTCAGCTCTTTCTGTGGATGTGGCTTATGAAGTAAAATACTTCCATGTTCCTCGTTGATAAACATAACACGCGAACCGCTTGTTTTACCCTTATTCGAACGAACATAATCCAAATACTTAAGTAATGTTTCGGCATCATCAAAAGTGAAGTCTTTCGGTTTTGATTTCAATCGTTGAATAAGTTTTTCCTTCTGTCCCATAAGGCATACTCCATGTGGCAATATAATAAGTAGCGCTCATATAAAGAAATAGGCTCTGGTAGTAGTATATACTTTCAAGCGCGCGGATGCAACTAAATATAGTTGCATCCGCGCGCATATTACTGACCAAACATTACTGTTCCCTCGTCAACCGGATTCAGGCAGGAGCCGGAGGGGCAGCAACGTAGGAACAGTATTCCATTGTCGCCCCTTCGCAGCCCCTGGTCAACGTTACTATCCAATATGGTTTGATGATGAAAATACTGGATATGTTTTTTGACTGTAAGCATGACAGGTGGCTGCAAACTATCCACTCTTAGGCGATTTCAAAAATACTGGATACGAAAAGCCTTATTTCCTAAGAGGAATCTGGGCTCGCGTATCCAGTATTTAAAAAAAGAAGGTTTATTGGATATCAGCCAAAAGAAACTCTTCTCTGAAGCCAGAAATACATATCCACTATTTTAAAAAGCGAGGATTATTCGATAGTACGCTTATATGCGTATGCCTGATTTCGCAGAAAACTATCCAATAAGTGCCCTATTTGAAAATCTTAGATAGTTTAGCTCCGTACACAAAAATGATAGATGGTGTTAAAAATATCCACGATTTCGAAAACAACTGGTTATTGGATAGTGCCATCCATCTTCATCTATTTCACCCGGTTCGCCAGTGAAAATTTCCGGGCCGCGCTCGATGATCGTCTGAAAATCGAGCAGTATTCCAGCGCGGCATCCCCACGCAAAGAAAAAATCGTCGATTTTTTTGTTTGTTTGCACGGGGCGGGACCGATATGTAAATAGATAAAGGCAGTCGAATGGGGTGGGCAAACAAACAAAAAGAGACGCTCGGCATAGACATCTCTAAAAAATCAAACGAGGATGAAGACATCACCCTGTCTGAACAGTAACGGCTGGACACGCGATGCTTTATTCGAAAGAAAAGCTGCTGTACAACCAGATTTTTCAATCCGGTCGTGCAACAGCCCCTGTTCTTTTCCTGCCCTCGCTTTTACGGTTTCGCGATTTTCGCGGTGCCTGGCTGGGTGTGTGATTTTGCTTCGTAGAGTGAGAAGGCGATGTTGATGGCGTGGTCGCCGACGCGCTCGAGGCCGGATACGAGGTCCGAGAAGGAGACGCTGGCTTCGCCGGAGCATTTGCCGGCGCTGAGGCGCTGGATGTGGCGATCCTGGAGGCTGGTCTCGAGTTCGTCGGTCCGGTCCTCGAGGACACGCACCTCTTCGAGGTGGGTCATATCGCCGGTGGCGAAGATGTCGAGGGAGTCCTTCATGAGCTTGTTGACGACGTCGAGCATACCCTTGATATCCTCCTTCCCTTCGGTGCTCAGCTGTACGTTCTTCAGCTTGAAATCCTTCAGGATGTCCGCGATGTCCTCTGCGTGGTCGCCGATACGCTCGATGTCGGAGTTCACATGGAAGTATCCGGCGATGAGGTCGGCGTCACGGAGCGGGATCGCGTTCTGGTTGATACGCGTGAGGTAGGTGCTGATCTGCTCGGAGAGCCAGTCGATATAATGCTCGTTTTCGTAGATCTTCGCGAGGCCATCTGCGTCATCGCGCAGGAGACATTGAACTGCGCCGTTCAGGTTTTCGAAGGCCATACGGGCCATGCGCTCCATCTCCTGCTGCGCCATGTAGATCGCGACGGCCGGGTTCGGGAGCTTGCTGAGGTTGATGTACTGGAGCTCGTACGCGCCATCCTTCTGCACCTCGTCCTCGCCCTTCACGAGCACGTAGGTGAGGCGGATGATCTGGTCCATGAACGGGTAGAACACGATCACCTGGAACACCTTGAAGAGGAAGTGTGCGAAGGCAATGCTTCTGCCGAGGGAGCCGGCGTCGTCACCGGTACCGGCGATCGTCCGGATGATCATCTCGATCTGCGGCGCGAATAACAGCAGCAGGACAAACATCAGTATGGTGCCGAAGACATTAAACAGCAGATGGATGAGGGCGGCACGCTTCGCGTCCTTCTTGCACGGGATCGCGGTGAGGATCGCGCTCGAGCATGCGCCGATGTTGCAGCCCAGGATGATGAACATGCAGATCCGGAGGTCGACGAGGCCCTGTGCGCCCATGACGACGAGGATCGAGACGGTGACGGACGAGGACTGCACGATCGAGGTGATGACGAAGCCCATCAGCACGCCGAGGATCGGGTTCGTGAACGAGGACAGGAAGTGGATGACTTCCGGGATGTCACGGAGTGTGCCCATCGCCGCCGACATCGTGGAGATGCCGACGAAGAGGAGGCCGAAGCCCATCACGATTTCGCCGGATTTTTTCACCACCTGGTTCGGGATGAAGTTCATCATCACGGCACCCGCGAACACGAAGATCGGTGCGATCGCGGAGAGGCGGAAGGCGACGAGGAGCGCGGTGACGGTGGTACCGATGTTCGCGCCCAGGATGATGCCGCAGGCGTTGTTCAGCGCCATGAGGCCAGAGTTTACGAAGGTGACGGCCATGACGGTGGCGGTGCTGGAGGACTGGATCACGGCGGTGAAGAACAGTCCGACCAGAAGGCCGGTCAGGCGGTTGTGTGTGCAGGTTTCGAGGATACTGCGCAGCTTCGCGCCGGCGACCTTCTCGATACCGTGGCTCATCATGTACATACCTGCGATAAACAGGCCGAGGCCTCCCAAAAGACTCACTAGTATTGTCAGCATGGTTTCTCCCTTAATATTCGTGGCGTCATCGCCACAGGATGTTCGGTTCAGTCTTGCTTTATGTAATACCGGGCGGCGCTGCTTCTGGTTTCACAACCAGTCCAGGCGGATTTCCTGGCCGGCCGTCGCCGCGATCGTAATACATGTGGCAGATCGTGGCCGGCATGGTCTTCGCATGAGGTGCTCTCCCATCTTTACAGCAGGAACGTTTCTGGCGTCCGTTTCGTTATTTTTTTAACGTGCGCAGTACAAAAACACGCCGCTGTATAAAGCCCAGTTTGTTTCATTATACCGCATGTATTCAGAAGAAAAAACAGGGATTTTATATGGTCTATACACAATTTTTACAGATTTTTTACGGCATTTCGGGTGATGTTTGCTAATTAGTCAAGTATAACCAGACGTTTTTCGACGCCTGCTTCTATAACGTGCAGTGCACAGCGGCATAACCGGCAGGCATCCTACAGCAGCCAAGCTGGTCTGGAGCCCAACATAAAAAGCAGCCCTCGCGGAGCTGCTTTTCTACTCTTTTATTGCATCGCAATGCGATGCTCGCTCCAGAGGAGCTGGTGGCCGGCAAACTTACACAATCCAGTGCAACGGCTTCTGCGGTTCGACGCGGCGCACGACATCGATGATGCTGCCGTCACGGGCCTCGATGATGCCGACGACCTCGTCGTGGAACTCGATCGGGTCCGGGCGGCCGACGATGCTGTATGCGATGTCACGCAGCTCTTCGATGGTGATGAGCGGGAGCTTCGCATCCCGGAGCCACTGGAGGAGATCCTTCCGGCGCGGGTTCACGGCGATGCCGTAGTCGGTGACGAGGACGTCGATGTTCTCACCCGGGGTCACGCAGGTCACGACGCGATCGACGACGGTCGGGATACGACCACGGATCAGGGGTGCCACGATGATGGAGCATTGGCATCCGGCTGCCGTGTCCGGGTGTCCGCCCGGGGCGCCGCGGAGCACGCCGTCGGAACCGGTGGTGACGTTCACGTTGAAGTCGGTGTCGATCTCGAGCGCGCCGAGGATGACGAAGTCGAGCTTGTTGACGAAGGCTCCCTTATTCAGCGGGTTCGCGTACTCGGAGGTCGAGATCTCGTAGTGCTGCGGGTCCTCTCGGATCGACTGGATGGCCGTCTGATCGAAGCATTGAGCATCGACGATCGTGCGGATGTAGCCCTTATGCAGGAGGTCGACGAGTGGCTTCGTGATGCCGCCGATGGCGAAGCTCATATGGATCTGGCGCTCGGCGAGGAACGGCTCGAGGAAGCGGGTCGCGGCGAGGGATGCGCCGCCGCCACCGGTCTGGAAGGAAAATCCGTCGCGGAAGTACGGGGTCGCGGCCATGACGCGTGCGCAGTCTTCAGCCATCTTCAGCTCGCGGACGTCCTGGGTCATGCGGATGACGTTGCTCGCGATCTTCGCCGGGTCGCCGATTTCGTCGACGACGCAGACATAATCGACGTCGACCATCGGGATGGATGGCGGGAAGTTCGGGAACGGCACCATGGTGTCGGTGATGGCGACGACGTGGTCGGCGTAGCGGGAATCCACGACACTGTAGGACAGCACGCCGCAGTCACTCTTGCCGCCGACGCCGCGGAGGTTGCCATACTCGTCCGCAGTCGGCGCACCGATAAATGCGATGTCAATGTGGACGTCCCCTTCTTCGATGGCGCGCACGCGGCCGCCGTGGCTTCGGATGATCGCCGGTGTCGCGAGTCGGCCGAAGGATACGTCCTCGCCGATACGGTCACGGATGCCGGAGGTCTGGATGCCGATGACGGTGCCCTCTTCGATCATCTGTGCGACGCGGCTGTGCGACTTGCCGAGCGACGACGCGCAGATCGTGAGGTCACGGAGGCCCATCTCCTGTGCGGCCTCGAGCACCATATTGACGATGTGGTCACCATCGCGGAAGTGATGATGGAAGGAAAAGACCATGCCGTCCCGCGCGCCGCACTTCTCGAGTGCCTCGCGGATACTGCCGACCATCTTACTTCTCCGTGGGTCGACCATGCCGCGCACCGTCGGCGCCGCCTTCGTATATGGTTTGTCGTCCCGGTAGCTGCTGCCCCGGAACGGCTCTTTCCCATAACGCTTCAGAATCTCGTCCGGGATGTCCCGGCCTACTGCGTTTAACATAATTGTGTCCCCCTGTCATGTGGTTTTGGCTGTGCGACGACCCGGAAATTTCAACCCGGATGGCGGCTAGCTGGACCGCTCGTCGCATACTTCACTTCTTCTGCAGCTTCTTATATTTCCTGTACAGATACACCGGGATGCCGATCATGACACTCAGGCAGATGATGATAAAGACGATGGCCAGAACCACTTTACTCATGATGTTCTCTCCTATCCTTAAACTCGAGCTTCGACCCACGATATCACTTCTGTTCTGTATACTCGAACTTCTTCCCGCACTTCGGGCAGTACTCGAAGTCTTCCGTCGTGGTGTAGCCGCAATTGTAGCAGACCTTCGTCCACTTGCCCTGCTGCTCGAGGAGCCGCTGCTGCGTACTTCCTGCTGAAGCCCCGGCCGTATTCTGCCCACACGCCGCGCCGGCCTGCCAGTACGTCTGATCCGCACCATGCGACTGCCACGCACCAGCATCGTCCTGCTCACGCTGACCAGCCGAGCGATTCTGCCCGCCGGCCTGCCCACGCTGCTCGAGGTAGAGATCCGTCTGCTGTATCGCAACGTTCTCTCCACGCTCGATCGCGCGACCGACCTCCGGACGAAGCTGATACAGCGAGCCGCAGCAGCTCGTGCGCACATAGTACGTACGCCCCCACTTAAAAATCGGAATGAAGAAAATCGACAGCACCATATACGTCACAAACACCTGGTACTGCCCCATGCGCCCGCACACATCGCAGGTCATCGGCTGATGAAAATCGAGATTCTTCTGATCATTCATGATTCCGAAGAAGAAAAACATGTGCACCTCCACGTGCTTCCGCCAATGCTGTCGACCTTTACGGGTTCACCGCGCGCCGGATTTTCGCTTCTACAACACACCCTGACACGATCCGTCAAACCGGGATAATCCGCAGGCGTCATGCGCGAAGTTTCCAGACCATAACTGCATGAACATCCCGGCAGTACATTCATACCGCGCGCAGGATTATATCACCAGTACCGCCCGATGGCGATGATCGGTGCGTAGTGTATCGCAGAAGAGCCGCTGTCCTCGAAGGCCCAGCCGCGGGAGCTGTTCGTCGCATGGACGATGGAATTCTCACCGGTATAGATGGCGACATGATTCACGCGACCACCGTTACCATAGAAAATCAGATCGCCCGGAAGCATCTCTGCCTCAGAAACATAACGCGGAGCAGCTGCGCACTGCTCGGCAGAGGTTCTCGGAAGCGAAATGCCGAACTGACGGAAGACGGCGAGCACGAAACCAGAGCAGTCCACCGGCCCACCGTTCAGATTCGTACCAGCACCATAGCGGAGCTTGCCTGCACCGACATACTGCCGCGCGAAATTTACGATATCCTTACGACCGGTGACCTGCTGCAGTGATTCCTGTGAATGCATATAATTCTTGCCATTCTCGTATGCACTGCCTGCGACCAGGAAGCTGTCGCTCGACATCGACGAGCTGCCAGCTACCGTACCGAGACGGCCCAGCGCATTCGGATTCGAAAGAGGAATCACCTTCGTCTGCACGCTTCCATCCTGTACCCAGGCGCCATCCGAATTCACGGTATAGCCATCCGGTGTCGTCGTACCGGTCGCTAAGCATCCATTCAGATCAAAATAATACGACTCGGCGATGCCGTCCTGGTTGCCATCGATCCACGCCCAGCCCGTCTGAAGCTGTCCGGCGTCGTTCAGATACACCCACGAACCGTTCTGCTGTCCCCAGCTTCCGGCCAATGCTGTCACCGTCGCTGTGATGGTCAGAGCCGCGGTCGCTATGGCTGCACTTATTATTTTTTTCACTGGAATCTCCTTTGCATAGACGCCCCTGAGGGCAGCCTTGACTGAACAACGTTTGCGCAGTAACGCCGACGCGTCCGTCAGCTGTGTTACAAAAAAAGTCCTGGTTTCTCGCATCTGAAACCAGGACTCTGTCTTCGGTAATATTCGCTTTACGATTTAACGGTAGTCACTCTAGTTCAGATTGACACTGCTGTCACAAGAGAATATCGAGCTACTGACCGGATTCGAACCGGTGACCTTCTGATTACGAATCAGATGCACTACCGACTGTGCTACAGTAGCATGCGCCTCAAAACGCCATTACAATATAGCACGTCGACCGCCAAATGTAAAGCGGAATTCTCACAGTTCACAAACACCGGCGCCCCAGTGACTTGTCAAACTAACTTCCACCCCTCTTCTTCCAAAGATGGAACTTACTTATTCCAAATGCCATAGTGGAATTAAGTAATTCCAAATGCTATTCTTTGCAGGTTCA